>CAYGUZ010000020.1:0-761 GCA_964353215.1 uncultured Flavobacteriaceae bacterium | reverse complement strand
CTTTAAATACGCTATTGGCGAAATTGTGCTTGTGGTTATTGGAATTCTTATTGCACTGCAGATTAACAATTGGAATGAAAGCCGAAAAGAAAAAAAGCAAGAACTCAAACAATTAAAAGCCTTAAAATTAGAATTCGAAAAAAATACAATCACATTCGATAGCATTATGCTTCATCATACCCAAAATGACCAGGCTACGATAAAGTTGATGAATGCAAAAAATGAAAATTATACTCTTGAAACACTCGATAGCTTGTATTTTAAAACGATTTATAATTACAATTTTGACCCATCAAGAGGTATCTATAATTCGCTAATAAATTCGGGACAGATAGAGTTAATATCAAACGAAACACTTAAGTACAAAATTGCAGAAATTCAAGATATCGTCGTAGATTATATTGATGATGAAAATCAAGCAATGGAGTTCGGTATTAAGGAGATTATCCCTTTTACTATAAACCAAATGCCTTATAATCCGCTTCGAATTTATAAAAACTGTAATCCGGAAGAAAAGGCGATACATTATAAGCTATTCCAAGGAATGATAAATAATAGGATATTTATCGAGCATATAGCAACGATGAGTTTGTATAGAACTGGCATATTTGAAGAAGGCGAAAGGGTCAAAAAAGAATATCAAGAAATCATTGATTTAATAAATTAAGAAATTTCAAGAATAGAGGGTTAAATGATAAAATTCTTCCGCCATATTCGTCGCTCATTAGTTAACCAAAATCATACGTTTTGTCATTCCGACA
>CAYGUZ010000019.1:0-12791 GCA_964353215.1 uncultured Flavobacteriaceae bacterium | reverse complement strand
ATTCAAAACCTTGTAAATGCCTATTTAGATAATCCGCCTAAAATTGCCTACGAGAATATTCCTTTTCCGCATTTGCCCAAAGGCAAAGTAGTTGGTTTGGTTACCATTACCTCAAGCGGTAAAGTTTGTGCACTGAGAAAAAATATTTGGAAGTATTACGGCGGTGCCGTTTTTTTTAGGGAAGGTAGTATCAGTTTACCTAAAGCCTTTGATGTCAAGCTAGAGGACATTAATTCTGAAAAAGTGGCGACCATTGAGCAGCATGCGCGTAACAACATTCAACTGACGCTAGACGGGGTTATCGATTTTATAAATAACCGGCATGCCGATTTAACGAGCAATTATAAGGTTTTTAAAGAACAATTTGTGGTCTGTTGGGCCGGAAATCAGAAAAAGGTGGGAGACGATATGTACTATTCCCGGGTTGATATCGAGCTTATTAATGAACAGGTAAAACTGTTTTATTCCGCGTTGGATGAAATTACAATATCCTATAATGAAGATTCTTTTACTACTTTGGAATATGTTCAATTAGGACTTGGAAAACAACAAAAATATTACCCGCTCGAAGAGGTTACCATCACCTTTTCCGAAAACGGAAAATATACCATCAATAGCCATCTTGTTTTTGAGCCACCCCAATATGATAAAAAGACATTGCACCATATTTTGAATACAAATAATTCCCTAATTACAAAGTTGGAAAAAGGACTTGGTTTATCGCCTGCGGAAAAAGAAGATTTAAATCACTTATCGGATACCTATTTGATTTGCTATTTAAATGGTTTTGAAGAGGCAAAAGATCAGATGGAAAAAGCTAGGGTTATTTTAAAGAAGATTGATAAAAGGGTACATCTATCATTAAAAGAGGCGTTGCGGGTTCTAAGAAAAGTGCGCTACAATTAAACCTTTTTTAACCACAAAAGTTGATAAGGCTTAATTTCAAGAAAACCACTACTTAGCTTGGTTTTTTTAGCTGTAATTAAATCTTTAAACTCTTGATTTTTAAGGTATCCAAGTTTTGCAATAAAACCACCGTCTATAATCTCTGGAGCAGTATTAAAATTACAAATGACCAAAACCCCGTCTTTTTTCTCTCCTTTTCTCTCAAAAATTAAAATATGATTGTTATCAGTGCGGTGAAGTTCAATATTGTTTTCATCAGCAAAGAATAGATGCTTTTTACGCAGTGCAATTAGATTTTTTAATGCAAAAAAGACTTCTGATTGCGGTGTTTTTTTAGCTTCTAGATCAGAAACCACCTCCCAATTTTGATAGGGGCGATTTACCCATCTATTATCATCTTTTTTGTCTTTATCTTTTAGAAAAGAATAATCATTTAATGTTGCAATTTCGTCACCTGCATAAATCAAAGGGATTCCACCAAAAGCTAAAATAATACCATGCAGCATAATAATTTTGGCTACGGACTCCTTTATCAAAGTAGTATCATTCTCTTCAATACCTTTTTCTAAGCCTAATAATGATGCAGCGCTACCCGTAATTCTGCCATCGCCCGTTTTAGGGTTGTACATAAAGAGCAATCCTTTTGCGGGTGACCAATCTAGTTTTTGGCAATAGTAGTCGAGTAGAAATTTTCGATGATCTTGCGGGTTCCAACCCATTTCATGTATAAACCGGTCATCTAAGCCAAGCCCTATATCGTCATGACATCGTATATAATTTATCCAAGTGCAGTATTTGGGTTTTTGCGGAATAATGGTCAAACTTTTTTGTAAAAGAACTGTTTCTTTTGTGGCAATGGAATTCCACAATAAGGCCATTAATGAAGCATTATAGGCAACTTCACATTCGTTGCCAGTTTTGTTACCCTCACCAAAGTATTTAATAATATCGGTTGGGGCTACAATGGCTTCTGCCAGCAGAATACTTCCTGGGGCAACAATCTGTAAACACATTCTAAAAAGTGCAGTTACCACATGAGCTTCTGGGAGATTTTGCGAAATCGTTCCCTTTTTTTTCCAAAGAAAGGCCAAAGCATCGAACCGAACGACGTCAACACCAAGGTTTACGAGTTTTACCAGATTTGCGAGCATTTCTATAAAAACTTCAGGATTGGTATAGTTCAAATCCCATTGGTAATTATTGAAGCAAGTCATCACCCACTTATTCATCTCGGGTACAAAAGTGTAATTGCCCGGTGCCGTTTCAGGAAAGATTTCTGGTAGGTTGTGTTCGAACTCATCAGGAACTTCACGATCCGTATAAGTGTAATAATATTCTTGATATTTTTTATTACCGGCCATTGCCTTTTGGGCCCAAGAATATTCGTTAGATGTATGGTTTACCACGAAATCTAACATGAGGTACATTTCTTTTTCTCGTAGTGCTGCAGTTAGTTTTTCGAAATCTTTTTGCGTTCCGTACTTTTTGTCGATTTGGTCATAACTATTTACGGCATAACCACCATCATTTTCTCCCTCAGGTCTTGTGGTAAGTGGCATAAGATGCAAGAAATTTATGCCTAATTCTTCAAAATAAGGAAGCTTTTCGTGCAAGCCTTTGATGTCTTTGTTAAAGTGGTCAACATAAAGTTGTGTACCAACCAATTTTTCAGATTGGTACCAATTGCCTTTTTTTAAACGAACAATATCTTGCTGTTTTAAATTTTCTGGTCTAGTTTTAAAAAGTTCGGGCAGTTGTTTTAAGAGTCTTTCAAATGTTGGTCTGTAATGTTCTTCTGGATATAGGGAGAAAAATAAGTCTTTTATTAAGGTCAGGTTAGTGCTAAAACGTAATTCGAATAGCTCATTTAAACTTTGATCTTCTTTTTTAGAAGAAAGCAGTTTGTGTAATGCGGCTTGATTCATTTAGGCCTCTAGTTGGGTTAAACTGGGTAGTGCTACAATGGCGCCAAACTTGGTTGTGGTAATAGCCCCGGCTTTATTGGCTTTCTCGACCATTTTCAATAGTGCTTGGTCATCATTGAATAGAGCTTCAATACTGGGTAAAAGGCTAATTTGATAAAGAAGGCAGCCAATAAATGCATCACCGGCACCAGTGGTGTCCACTGGTGAAACAGCGATGCTTGGTACGGTTTTTTGAAGTGTTTTGGTGCTGACAAAAGTTCCTTTCTTTCCTAAGGTAACGGTAATTATTTCTGCTCCTGTCTCATGTAAAAAAGCGCAGGCTTTTTCAACGGTATCCTTGCCTGATAATAGCAAGGCCTCTTCCAAACTAAATTTACATAGATGTGATTTTTCAACATAGGGCATGCACTTTTTTACAAATGTGGCTTCATCATCGCCCCAAAGGTCACTTCTAAAATTTGGGTCAAAAGCGATAAAAGATTCATTACAAAGCCCATCAAAAAGATAATGTCCGTAAGCTTTTTCAAGAGGCCCGCCAAGTAGGGCGGTAGCTGCGCCAAAGTGCAATATATTTTTTTTGAATTCAGTTTTTATAGAAGGATCGTATTTCAATTGCTCATCGGCACCCCTATTAAAAACAAAATCACGTTCGCCGTCTTCTGCAATAGAGACAAATGCCAAAGTTGTAAAGGTATTTGAACGTTGGGCCATAGAAATATCCACACCTTCATTTTTCAGAACATCTAATAAAAAACTTCCAAAAGAGTCTTTGCCCACACAGCCTATGAAAGAACTTTTTCCGCCGAGTTTAGCAATGGCACAAGCCACGTTGGCCGGTGCACCACCCGCTTTTTTGGTAAAATTCGTCGCTTTTGAAAGATTACTGCCTTGGTTTTCGGCCACAAAATCAATCAATAATTCACCTATACAAAAGACTCGAGTCATGCCTTCACAATATTTTAATAACACAAGGTACACAGAAAACGCACTTATGACCAAAAAAACAGGAGAAGAGGTGTTTTTTGCGGACAAATTTTACCTTAAGTTTTCAGCTCTAAATTTATTTGTGGCTATTATTGTCGAAATATTTAACAATGCGAAGACTTGTAATTGGTGATGTGCATTCAGGTAAAAAAGCAATACCCCAACTATTACAGCGGGCCAAGGTGACCAAAAAAGACCACTTGATTTTTTTGGGGGATTATGTAGACTCGTGGAGTGAAGCCTTTGAAACTGTCGCGTATTTAATCGAATTACAAAAAACCCATAACTGTCTTTTTATACGAGGAAACCATGATGAACTTTGCTATAAATGGATGCTAAACGGGGAAGAAAATCCGCAGTGGCTCGCCCATGGCGGAACCGCAACAAGAGATTCGTATCTAAAAGCTGGGAAGGAAAATTGGGGTCCGCACCTTAACTTTTACAATAATTTGAGAAACAACTATTTAGATAAAGATAATCGCCTTTATCTTCATGCCGGTTTTACAAATTTGAAAGGAATTGAATATGAATATTTTGATCAATTGTTCTATTGGGATAGAACGCTCTGGGAATTGGCACGCGCGCTGAACCCTAAATTAAAGCAAACTGATAAAGACTTTCCAAAACGATTAACACATTATAGAGAAATATTTATTGGGCATACCCCGATTTCAAAAACGGGCGTTGCCGTGCCCCAACAAGGAGGGAATGTTTGGAATGTTGATACTGGGGCCGCTTTTAAAGGGCCATTGACCATTATGGACGTAGAAACAAAAGATTTCTGGCAAAGTGACCCAGTTCATTTGCTTTACCCGAATGAAAAAGGAAGAAACTAGAAACTTCAATATATTTTTCAAATAATTATAGAGACCTTTGTAAAAATTCCAATGATGTCCGAAAAGAATATAAGATTAGAGGTGATGCAAGCTGTAGAACCACAGGTTGAAGGTTTTATGGAAGATTTTTTGGTAGCCCCGGAAAAAATATGGCAGCCAACCGATTTCTTGCCCGACTCTCAAAAAGACACCTTTTTTGATGAGGTCGAGCAAATTAGGGAAGAATCTAAGGAATTGGGATATGACTTTTGGGTAACCTTAGTCGCCGACACAATTACGGAAGAAGCATTGCCGACCTATGAATCTTGGTTAATGGATGTAGAAGGAGTAGACCAACATTCGGGCAAGCAAAATGGCTGGTCAAAATGGGTTAGGGCATGGACCGCGGAAGAAAATAGGCATGGAGACGTGCTTAATAAATATTTATACTTGTCGGGTAGGGTAAATATGCGCGAAATTGAAATTACTACGCAACACTTGATTGCTGATGGTTTTGATATTGGTACAGATAGAGACCCGTATAAAAACTTCGTCTACACTACTTTTCAAGAATTGGCTACAAATATCTCCCACAAACGCGTTGGTAAAATGGCCAAACAAAAAGGGAACAGTTTGTTAGGTAAAATGTGCACCATAATTGCTGGAGATGAAATGCGACATCATTTGGCTTACAGAGAATTTGTTAAAACGATTTTAGGCCAAGACCCTAATGGAATGTTGTTGGCTTTTGCAGATATGATGAAAAAGAAGATTGTTATGCCGGCCCATTTTTTAAGGGAATCAGGAGGTGAAATAGGTACGGCTTTTGAACTTTTTTCAAACTGTGCCCAACGACTAGGGGTGTATACAGCCCAAGACTATATAGATATTCTCAAAAAACTGAATGACTATTGGGATATTGGTAACCTAGGACAACTTTCAGATCAAGCTGAAAAGGCCAGGGATTACTTGATGAAATTACCCGACCGGTTACAAAGAATATCTGAACGTATGATTTTTGAGCAAGATCAATATAAGTTCAAATGGGTAGAAGCTAACGGAATGTTATAAAAAAAACCGGTCTTTAATAAGACCGGTTTTTTTGTTCTTTTTAGTATTTGAAGAATTATAACTTACCTCCCTTATGTTCATCTTGCCATTTAGCAAGTTTTTTCCAGTCTCCTTTGTAGGCCATTTTCGCTTGCAGTGGCCATGAAGCCGGGTCATGAATGCGATAGCGCTCGCCGCCAGAATTTAAAACCTCTTGACACTTAGCCACCGATGCTTCCGATAAGGCTTTCCAGGTCTTAATATCAAAATTGTGGAAAAGACCTTCTATTTTCGGCCCGATACCTTCAACAACTTTAAGGTCGTCTTGCTTAATGCGCTTGCCAAAGGCCGCTTTGGCGGCATTTGCATCAAAAGCCGCGGCAGCAATGGAAGCTGGGGCAACTTTAGCTTTAGGGGCAGCCTTTTTCTTCGGGGCTACTGCAGCAGGAGCAACGGTCAACTTCTTGTTACAGGCATCTAAGTCTGCTTTTAATTGTGCATTTTTATCTTCTAAGATTTTAAGGTCTGCGGAGTTATCGATTACTTCACTGTTTCCTTTGCCCCAGTAATAGCCTATAATTCCACAAATTAAACCTGTTAAAAGAGGTATTAACCAGCACCAGATGTTCATATTTTCAAAATCCATTTTTATATTTTTTAGTATTGTGTTATTTAATTTAGTGTTACAACAGTTCTTCTGTTTTTAGACCTGCCTTCTTCGGTTGCATTTGCGGCAATTGGAGCATCTGGGCCTTTTGAACTAGTCTTGATTTTTGATGCGGTTATTCCGTTTTTTATAAGGTATGCCATAGCAAAATCTGCGCGCTCCAGGCCTAATCGAATATTGGTCGTTCTAGAGCCAGTATTATCGGTATGACCTACAACATTGCATGTGGCCCCATCTACCTTGTCTAAGTAACGTGTTATCTTGGCTACTTTTTCACGTTGCTCAGGCGTTAAATTAATAGCAGCCTCACCGGTATCAAAATACAAAACCAAAGGATTTGCCTTGATATCTTCATAAAGTGCTTTTAGTACTTCGTCAGCATCTTCGGCCTGTGTATTAATTTCATAGGTAATTGGGCCCAAGAGCGTGTCATCGAGAGGAAGAAAATCATCCATCAATTTTCCGAACGTATTTGTTTGTGCAGAAGGTATACCTTGTGAAACAAAATAGTTTTTTACTTTGTTTGCTCGCGCCAAGCCCAAGTTCGGAAAAGCTGTATTATTGGTTTCTTCACTTTTGTATAAGCCTGTGATGTTGATTACTTTGTTGGCATTTTCTGCCAAATAACCCTTTAATCCTTCTATTCCACTGCCAATAGTATCGGATAGGGGATTTAAAAAAGAGGCTGAGGAAAGTTTAAAATTAAAATTGTCTTGAACCTCAAAAGCGTAATCTCCATCTTTAAAAGAAAAGGGGAAACTAGTGGCTTTCGGTTCTTTGGGAGGAACTATCTCTTCTTGTGCTGCTTGAGCATCAGTATCGGCCACTTGGGTTCCGCATTCACTGCAACAGCTTAGATAAAAATAGATTCCTGCTAAGATCGTAATAATCATGCCTAATAGATAGGACAGGTTTCTAGTCATGTTAATAGTAATTAGTGTTTAAGACCCCAAAGTATTAAAAATCTCTTAAAAAAGTTAAAATTTTCAAAGGAATTTCTTAGAAACCAATTGGTTGGATGATAAAAGGGATCAACACAATTTTTGTTCTAGGCGCAAAAAAAGATAAAAAATGACCAAATACACAATTTTTTCTACAGGTTATATGAGTGTTGATTGACCTAAAAAATAATAGTAAGAAATTAGAACAAAATTTTGGTAACAGCCCTATTTCTCCCGACAAAGTTCCGGCACTGAGATAGGGTTTTCAAATATTAAGTTTGAGTTAGTTAAGTTGGTTTTAAACCGTTGTTCTTAGTGGGGCAGCGGTTTTTCTTTGAAGAAGGCCTTAGTATTATTTCATAAAAAAAAGCTTCCCATCTAAAACTGGATAGAAAGCTTTTTTAAGGTGTTATATAATATAAAGATTACAAGTCAAACTTAATTCCCTGTGCTAAAGGCAGCGCTGTTGTATAGTTAATGGTGTTGGTTTGTCTGCGCATGTAAATTTTCCATGCATCAGAACCGCTTTCGCGGCCTCCACCCGTTTCTTTTTCACCACCAAAAGCACCGCCAATCTCAGCTCCTGAAGTACCAATATTAACATTGGCGATACCACAATCGCTACCCGATGCGGATAAAAAACGCTCGGCCTCTCTTAGATTGTTTGTCATAATGGCCGAAGACAAGCCTTGTACAACTCCATTTTGTTGTGCAATGGCGTTTTCTACTTCACCAGAATATTTAAGCAAATATAATATAGGTGCAAAGGTCTCTTCTTGAACAATAGTAAAGCTATTATCTGCTTCTACAATGGCAGGTTTTACGTAGCAACCACTTTCATAGCCATCTCCTGAGAGCACACCGCCTTCAACCAAAACAGAGCCTCCTTCTTCTTTTGCTTTTTCTAAAGCTTCTGCATAAATTTTTGCTGCATCGGTATCTATTAAGGGGCCGACATGATTGTTTTCATCTAAAGGATTTCCAATGCGAAGTTGCTTGTAGGCATCAGCTATGGCGTTTTTAACATTATCGTAAACGGATTCATGAATAATTAATCTTCTGGTAGAAGTGCAGCGTTGACCAGCGGTACCAACTGCTCCAAAAACAGCGCCTATAACCGTCATTTTAATATCTGCATCTGGGGTAACGATTATAGCATTATTGCCCCCGAGCTCTAGTAAAGACTTGCCTAAGCGGGCAGCAACTGCCTGAGCAACTAGTTTACCCATCCTTATAGAACCGGTTGCAGAAATTAAAGGAACTCTTTTGTCATGGGTCATTAACTCACCTACTTTGTAATCACCATTTATCAAACATGAGATTCCTTCCGGTAAATTGTTTTGCTTTAAAACATGTGCAATAATATTTTGGCAGGCTACACCGCATAATGGTGTTTTTTCCGAAGGTTTCCAAACACAAACATCACCGGAAATCCACGCTAAGGCAGTATTCCAAGCCCATACCGCTACCGGAAAATTAAAGGCAGAAATAATACCTACAACACCAAGTGGGTGATACTGCTCGTACATGCGATGCCCTGGTCGTTCAGAATGCATAGTAAGGCCATGCAGCTGTCTTGAAAGCCCTACGGCAAAATCGCAGATATCGATCATTTCCTGCACCTCTCCAAGGCCTTCTTGATATGATTTGCCCATTTCATAAGAGACCAATTTGCCTAGTGGTTCTTTAAGCTCCCTTAGTTTTTCTCCGAATTGGCGGACCATCTCACCTCTTTGAGGCGCGGGTACCGAGCGCCAATCTATAAAGGCTTTAGAAGCTGTATTCAATACTTTTTCATAGTCTTCTTTGGTGGTGCTTTTCACCTTTCCGATAAGTGAGCCATCGACTGGGGAGTATGATTCAATCAGTTTTCCAGAACCAAAGTTATTGGAACCTGTTGAGGATCCTGAGTTGATTTCTTTTAGGCCAAGTTGTTCAAGGGCTTTGTCTAAGCCAAAAGTAGCTGCGATTTTTGACATTTTATAACTTTTAAAAAGTGTATTGTTAGATTTTTCACAAAACTACAAAGAATAGTATTGTTAGTTGCGAAGTAGGTAATTCAATATTTAGCGGATGAAAAGCCAAAGAACGATACCGGTCAAGGCTGGAACTGCCTGGACAAAGAATATTTTCTTTGACACCGAAAACCCGCCATAAATTCCCGCAATTGCAACGCAGGCAAGAAAAAATAAAGCCACGTTGGCCGCCCATAAGGGATTGCCTATAAAAATTGACCAAATTAGACCCGCAGCTAGAAAGCCATTATAGAGCCCTTGATTGGCAGCCATACTTTTGGTAGGCTCGAATAAGTATGCAGGAAAGTTTCGAAATACCTTTTTCCCTTTCGTCGTCCAAGCGAACATCTCTAGCCATAGAAAATAGAAATGCATTAAGGCGACGATTACTGTTATAACTTTAGCTATTATGAGTATCATTCTCGTTTTTTAGAAAGGTATAAAATTATTTTCACGGCAAGTTATCGCAAATAAAAAGGTCTGCATCATCGCAGACCTTTTCTCCAAACCTCAATACTTGATTTAAAACATGTATCTATTTCTTATCCCTATCTATATCTTAAAAAATAATTGTGTGTAATATAATTTTCCTTTGTCATCGGCCTTTACGCTAATAGTGGTATGTGTAAAATCACCTTCAATGGTATCTTTATGTGATTTGCTTTTTAACCAACCGTTTACTGCTTTCTCAGCTTTAGGATAGTTTTTGGCTACATTTTCTTTCACAACAGAAGCGCCAATTTCGTTAGCTAATGCATTCGCTCTTGAATTAAAGTTGTCATGGCTAATTTTTCCTTTTGCAATCATATAACTATTGTGCTCTTCGGCATACTTATAGGTTTCGTTGCTAAAAACCAGTTTGGTTAGACCCATTTTTTCTCTGTGCGAATTGATTGCTTCAAAAACTTCGTTCTCTATGGTAGAAGAATTTAGCGTTGTACTTTCTATTAAGGTGTTATCATTTTCGAATAAGGCTTCTTCGTTTTCAATAGAAGGTGAAGAACAAGAAGCAAGAACAACTATAAGAAGTAATAAAAATGTGTAGTTTGATTTCATGATTTGGGGGAATCTTTTAATCGTGTTTGTTATTTTTTTACGCTTCGAAACTACATTACAACCCCACTTTACGAATTAAAAAACCTTTATCTTGATGAAAAATTTCGATAACCTGCAAATTGATGCCCAATAAGGGATAATGGTTAAAAAACAACAGTTTTTTCGTCGTTAAAAACGTACTTTTTATGGTGCTTTTAACACTTCATCGTAAATAATAATCTCTTTAGAGACGTCAGAAAAAACTTTCTACGGATGAAAGGTAAAAAACATCGTTCAGTTACAACAATGTAGTATTCATTTTATTATTTGAAGAAGATTTGAGTAAAGTAAAGGTCGCCCTTTGAATTTTTCTTTACACTAATTCCGGTATGTGTATAAGTATCTTCAATATTTTTTTTATGTGATGCACTTTTTAACCAACCGTTGAAAACCGATTCTGCAGATGAATAATTTTTGGCTACATTTTCGCCAACCCTTTCTGCATTTGCTTCTGACGAAATTTTCGACGCCCGTTGATTAAAATTATCGTGGCTTAAACTGTCTTTCGCAATCATATAGTCATTGTGTTCAGCGGCATAGATATAGGCAACCTCATTGAAATTTAATTTGCCTAACCCTAGTGTACTTCTGTGAGCATTAACGAGTTCCATTATTTCGGCTTCTAATCTGGTGTCTTTAAAGGCCTCAACGGTATTGGTTTCTGCTAGTTCTTCGGTTGTGCAAGACAAGGTAAATAGTGTACATGTAAATAAAAGTAGTCTTAAAAATAGTGTTCTGCTCATTCGTATCTTACTTGATAGCGGCAGTTCATAATGAAGATATGGGGGTAAACTTCAATGCTCTAAGAAGAGCAGGTTTAAATGTAACTTCTTTGGCAAATTCAAACTAGGGTACTCTTGTGATTTTCGATGTAGGGTTCGGTTTATAGGAAGAAATGCCTAATAAAACTATTTTTCAGCTTCATCATCAACTTTCTCCTCCTTAAAAACCTGACTAAAAACAAAAGCGCCTATATCTCGGACCGGTCTATAGAATATCGATTCATTCTGGGTGTCCTTATTAATAAAGTTAAAAGATGATGTCGCCTTTTCAAAAAATACGAGCATTGCCCCCAAAATTATAGCCACTTTTAAGGCGCCAAAAATTCCACCGGCAATTTTATTCAGAATCCCCAGCATGGCAAAATCTGCTATTTTGGTAAGTAATTTTCCTGCCAGGCCGACGAGTACAATTATGGCTACAAAAGTGATCAAGAAAGCGGTCACCTTAATATACTTTTCGTTCCATTCCATATTTTGCCATAGATAGTCACCGGCGATATATGAAAAGTGAATAGCGCCATAAATTCCTGCTACAAGGGCGACCAGGGAAGCAAGTTCTACAAAAAGGCCATTTTTTAAGCCCTTATAAAGTCCCCACACGAGAAGAATACCTAAAACGATGTCGAGAAAACTCATGATAATAGTGTTTTGAACAAATATAGGATATTGAATTTGTACCTTTGAATTTTATCTTTTTATGGCTAGGGATACAGTTTTAAAGGAACGTTGGGATGTACTTGTAGAAAAACTTTCTGCACAATTTGCAGATGGTGACCTTTTGGAGTTGGACGCTATTATTTATTTAGTAGGCGTGCAAGAATTAGGGCAATATGAAAAAAAGTACAAGAAAGACGAAAAGGTAAATTTAATGCACATTGCAATTTGTAGATTACTCGAACCTTATGGGTATTATGAGTTCGATTTTTTTGATGAAGATGGGTGGCCACATTACAATATAAAAGAAGAACTACCTCCATTAAAGGCCGGTGAGCAGACCGTTTTAATGAAAGAGGCTATTGTAACTTACTTTTTAGAGAAAGAATATATTCAATAATGGAACTAAAAAAGCCCTACTACGCCGTGATTTTTACCAATACAAGAACATCAGGTGATAATGGCTATAGTGAAACCGCGATTAAAATGGAAAAGCTTGCTAGGGAACAACCTGGATTTTTAGATTTTGAAAGCGCCCGTTCGGATTTAGGAATCGCGATAAGTTACTGGGAGTCGCAAGAGGCCATCGTAAACTGGAAGGCTAATTTAGAACACCTTGTGGCGCAAGACAGGGGCGTAAAAGAATGGTATTCTTGGTATAAAGTAAGGGTCTGTGTGGTAGAACGAGAATATGACTTTGGCCAAAAGCCCCGTATGTAAGGCAACAAAAAAGCAATAATAGCATAATGTAGCATACATATTTTTGCATCTTTGTATAAAATTTATGAAAAAGAACAGCATGATTAGATTTTCTAACCTTGATCGAAAAGAAATTATTCAAGAACTTTCTGCTCAAACGTATGATTTGGTTGTAATCGGCGGTGGAATAACAGGAGGGGGAATCGCCTTGGATGCAGCATCTAGGGGTATGAAAGTAGCTTTGGTAGAAAAGGGAGA
>CAYGUZ010000018.1:0-12841 GCA_964353215.1 uncultured Flavobacteriaceae bacterium | reverse complement strand
GCCTTTACCAACTTACATAAAGCATATATCACCCCTTTGGTCATGACAGGTAAAACGATTGATTTGGACAACAACTCCAAATTCGTTCCGGTTTCCCAGCTATCAAAAGATGCCGGCATCAATTTACATTGGTCGAAAGACAGTCAAAAAATTATGTGGACTTTGGGAGACGAATATTTCTCAAACAACATCAAAGACAGGTATACCTTTTTACCAGACTCTCCGGAAAAGGTAGCAAAGCCAGATTCTACAGGAATCAAAGTTGGACTTCAATTAAAACATCATAAACCTTCTGGAAAGATAGCTTTTACCAATGCCCGAATCATTACAATGGAAGGCGATGTGGTCATTGAAAATGGAACTATCATTATTAATGAAAACCGAATTGAACAACTAGGAGCATCTTCTGATATCGCAGTACCAAGTAATGCTAAGGTTTTTGATGTAACCGGAAAAACAATAATGCCAGGCATTGTTGATGCACATGCCCACGTAGGTGGGTTTAGGTACGGATTGACCACGCAAAAGCACTGGCAACTCTATGCCAATCTTGCTTTTGGGGTTACTACCTCGCATGACCCCTCGGCCAATTCAGAGTCTATTTTTACAATGTCTGAATTGATCAAAACTGGAGATATGATAGGCCCACGCCTCTACTCCACTGGAATCATACTGTATGGTGCAGATGGTGATTTTAAAGCTGTTATTAACAGCTTAGATGATGCTCGCTCATCTATCAGAAGAACAAAAGCCTATGGGGCAAAATCCGTCAAGAGTTATAACCAACCAAGGCGTGAACAACGCCAGCAAGTAATGCAAGCTGCCCGAGAATTGGGCATTAATGTGGTACCTGAAGGCGGTTCTACTTTTTACCATAATATGAGTATGCTTATGGACGGTCACACCGGGGTGGAACATAATATTCCCGTTGCTCCTGTTTACAAAGATGTTATCGAACTATGGAAAAACAGTAAATCAGGCTATACCCCAACGCTTATTGTCAACTATGGCGGACTCAACGGAGAATACTGGTTCTATCAAAAAGATAATGTTTGGGAGAACGAAAAACTATTAAAATATACCCCTAGAGGGTTGGTAGATGCCCGTTCTAGACATAGAACCATGGTGCCTGATGAAGAATATGAAAATGGCCATATCCTAGTCTCTAAAGATGCGACTACATTGACCAATAATGGGGTTAAAGTAAATTTAGGTGCCCATGGCCAATTACAGGGCCTTGGTGCACATTGGGAGCTTTGGTTATTACACCAAGGTGGTATGACCAATATGCAAGCTTTAAGGGCGGCGACACTAAATGGTGCTGAATACATTGGCGCAGGCGATGAAATAGGCTCTTTAAAAGTTGGCAAACTTGCCGATTTAATTGTTTTGGATAAAAATCCGTTAGAAGATATTAAGAATACGGAAAGTGTAAAGTACACTATGGTGAATGGTCGTCTGTTTGACACGGACACTATGAATGAAATCGGAAATAAAGAGGAAAATCGAGGTCAATTTTGGTGGGAGAACAACAAATACAACCAAGCCTTTCCATGGCACGAAGCTTCAAAAAGTTTTACTGTGCCGGGTTGTGGTTGTGAGCTGGGCCATCAATAAGAATGCTTTTAATACTATGGGTTTAAAACTAATGGTTTAAAACCCATAGTGCGTTGCATAAAATTGTTGAATTTAATAGTACTTTCGTACTTGCCGTAGCAAAAGTGCAAGCTAGCGTGTTTCCGTTATTGTAGGGTTGTCAAGGCACCTTAAATGTCAAAATTACCCAAAGAAAACCAGTTTTTAGACCTATCTGATTATGGCAGGCCAATAGCTGTAATCATTGCAAAATCACTAAAAAACACCGCGTTTACACCAATACATGTCACCATTGGCTTTGTTATTTGCGGTCTGCTTGCCGTTTACTGCATTTTAAACCAGCATTATTGGGCAACGGCATTCTTTTTGGTTTTAAAATCCATTTTAGATGCCGCTGACGGCGAGCTTGCACGCGTCAAAAAAACCCCATCATACACGGGCCGGTACCTCGATTCTGTTTCTGACATCATCTTAAACCTGCTTATTTTAATGACGATTTGGTACGTTACCGATGGTTCATTACTCTATGCACTCTTAGCTTTTGTTGGTATTGAACTGCAAGGCACCCTATACAATTATTATTACGTTATCCTCAGAAACAAACACGATGGCGATACCACAAGTAGGGTTTTTGAAAATAGCCCACCTGTAGCTATGGAAGGTGAAAAGCAAATAAACGTTAATATTCTTTTTGGGCTTTACACTTTTTTCTACGGTGCTTTTGATAAGATTATCTATACCCTGGATAAAAAAGCTTCAGAGAGCAAAAAATTGCCCAATTGGCTGATGACAGCTGTTTCTACTTTTGGTCTTGGTTTTCAATTATTATTGATAGGTCTAATGTTGGCCTTAGGGCTTAAACAATACATTATACCTTTTTTTATTTTGTATTCTATCTTTATTCTAGTTTTTATTGGGCTTCGTCGCTATATTAACCAATAGTCATTATCTTGTAATCAACTGTTTTTACAACTCTTATGCGTACCATTCTTCTCTTTTTGGGGTGCCTACTTTTATGGGGTTGCCCCCCGTTGCCAGATAAGTCTGATATCATCATTAAAAACGTAAATCTTATCGATATTGTGACAGGTACTATTGAAAAGAAAGATATTTTTATTACCGATGGACGCATTACCCAAATTAATAGTAAAGGAGAAGGCAGTGCCTATTACAAAGCGGAAAAAATAATTAATGCGAAAGGTAAATATGCCTTGCCTGGCTTTTGGGACAATCATGTGCATTTTCGCGGTGGCGATTCTTTAATCGATGCCAATAAAAATTTATTGAAGCTCTTTATTGCTAACGGAATCACGACAGTTCGTGATGCTGGGGGTGATTTGACCCCAGCGGTAATGGAATGGAAAGTGGCCATTGAAAAAGAAGAACTACTAGGTCCAACAATTTTCACTTCAGGCCCTAAACTGGATGGTCACAATGCTACGTGGGCCGGCTCTTTGGTGGTAGAAAATGATGAGGACATACAGCGAGCTTTAGATTCACTAGAAAGCATCCCTACGGATTATGTGAAATTATACGATAGCCACATTAGTGAAAGTGCTTATCTAAACACCATAAAAGAAGCGGAAAAACGGGGGATTATCACTTCTGGTCATATGCCTTTTACGGTTGAGTTAAAAGATGCCATTGATGCTGGTATCGATGGTATAGAACACCTCTATTATATCATGAAAGGCTGCTCTAGTAAGGAACCACAGATTACCGAACAACTCCGCAAAAAAGAAATAGGCTTTTGGGATGCTATGCCCGCTTTACAAGCTTCGTATTCCGATTCGGTAGCAGCAAGTGTTTTTGCTAAAATGAAAGAAAAGCAAGTGTACTCCATTTCTACCCTACATATTGGTAAAGTACTGAGTTATCTAGATGAAGTAGACCACTCACAAGATGACTATTTAAAATATATGGGGCGTGGCATTATAAAAACTTATGAAGGGCGAATTAACAGAGTAAAAAAATCGAGCCCTGAAACCATACAAAACCGAAAAGACTTAGATGTCTTTTTTGGAAAACTGGCAAAAGCAATGTCCGATGCCGGAGTATCGCTATTGGCAGGTTCGGATAGTGGCGCATTTAATTCGTTTACTTACCCCGGAATTTCTTTACATCAAGAATTGGAGGCAATGGTCGCCGTGGGCATTTCTCCGTTGCAAGCCATACAGAATTCGGCATACAAAGGATCTAAGTTTTTGCAAAAAGACAGAGATTATGGTCGTTTGTTAGAAGGTAGTATTGCCGACATTATCATACTCAATGCCAACCCTTTAAAGGACATTAGCCAAACTAAAAACCTGGCCTATGTCATAAAAGGCAATCAAGTTTTAGATGAAAATAATTTAAAAACGCTATTAAAATCTGCAGTGAACAACCACTAGCGTAAAGGTTAAAAAGAATTTAAACTACTTTTTATTCGTTGGGTTAAATCTTGTCTTAGTAAGGCTTTTTTGGCATAGGTATTCCACGATTTTGTGATACTATTGATTTCATCAATAATTGTTGAACCTCTTTTTATGTTATTGTCTTTTGCTATGGTCATTAAGTCATCTTTAGTGATTTTCAAGCGTTTGCCATTTACGCTCAGTGTTTGTTTGTTAACCCAATGATTGGTTGGGTCAAATGAAAAACATAAGTCATAGGCCGGGGCTAATCGCCAAGCTTCATTTTTCTTAAGAAGAAAAGAAAAATTCTTGGTATGGTCATCGTAATTAGTTGCTAAGACATTAAAAACCATTCTTCTGAACATTTCTTCAGCCTCAGGATAACTCAGACGTAATAAGCGCATGGTTTGAAATACCTGCTCATAACTATAGCCATACATATCATTAAAATCATAATGTTGTAAACCGCATAGCGATTGAATATGATGTTTTTCTTTTGCGCTTCTATCAAAACGTTTGGTCATAAAATGCGCTCTGCCATTTTCTTCTAGTAACTTACATTCGTTAATTTCAATTCCGGCATCTTTAGCCATCAAGTAATAAGCGTATTCTACTCTTCCCCAACCAGAGCTTTCGCCAAACTGTTCGCCGCTTACGCCATCCAATTTTAATAACCAATGTTCAAAACCCTGAGGTAAGTTTCCTTGACCAGAGCGTACTTCTTTGGTTTGTGGGTTGTAGCCTATCACGGCTTTGGGGCGAGCCCCACCGGCCGAGGTGCCTATCTTTAAAATGTCGAGCATCGCTTTTTCTTCATATTTATCGAGGTGGGTTAAAAAGGTTTCACGTTTATTGAGCATTTTTTTTGCCACTTCTATCAGACTATCCAATTCTAAAGAAAAACTATTATCACCTGCTCTTATCTGGGTAGGGTAAAATTCTAATGCCCCCATCCCCCGGGTACCAATGAAGCATAATTTCTCAACCGGATTCATACTGTCAGCCGCACGCCCTTGCTTTGCCAGCCAAATGTTGATCAGCTTATTCCCATAACGGTCGGGCAATGCATCAGATAACAATCCTGGCAATCCTTTGAAGGTGTCTTCTGTTTCTGTACGCCCTTTTCGTAGTTCAGGAAAACTATAAATTCGAGAACCCTGTGCAATAGACATTTTTATTGGAGACAAATCCCATCCTTTTTCAATGAACGTGCTATCGTATTCGAAGTAACCCAATTTCTGAGATTGGTTCCACTGAATTGCACCTACAGAAATACCCCAAACTTTTACCTCGGCCACATCTACCATCCTAAATCTTCTTCATTTACTTTATTCACTTTTTGGGGTGACGCATTTTTACGCTCTTTCTTTTTGAGCTTGGCGTAGGCAATAGGACTCATTTGCTCTCGAATTTGAAATACATCCATAACGTGAAGTAAATCGAGTACTCGTAAGACCTGTATTAGGCTATCAATACGCACTTTTTCGCCCCGTTCTAATAAACTTAAAGTCGAGCGACTCATACCCGCAGCGTCAGCGACCTGATTTTGTGACTTGTTTTGGTTTAAACGGTGTGACTTAACAAACCTGCCAATAAGCTCTAATAAAGATTTATCAGAAGTCTCTCTATAAAAATTGTATGAATTATCATTCATAAAATATATTAATTATACATTTTGAACGTTATCTCATACAAATATACATGATTTTTAAAATTTAAGCAAAAAATGAGCGCTATTTCATTCAAAATATAAATATATTACATATTTTGAATGATTTATCATACAAATGTGATAAACTCACTTCATTTTAAAATCATCAATAAGAATAATTTATTGCTACAATAACCATCATTTGGTTATAATCCAATCTTAGGAATGGAACCAAATAGACATTGCAAATGGTAACTTCTAAAAATGCACAACTGCTACATTTTAAAACCTTGGACAACTAGAAAAGGGGTGCCTCGCCTACATTATTACCGTAAAAGGAAATCCTATAAAGGATATTACTAAAATGCAAAAAGTAGAATTTGTGATGAGGGATGGTGTTAATTATGAAGAATAACTCCTTATCGTCTGTTTAAGAATACCTTTCCATAATACAAAACCGCTATGCTAATTAAAAGGCATGGAATCAATGCGCTTTTAAACCCTTCTAGCAACCCTATTTTAAGTCCTTGTATTATAAACAGCACTATTATGTAAAGAATATAGCCAGTTCCAAATTTGAACAACCTTTCTAATGGACTCATTTTTGCGGTTAAGGTCACTATAAGATAAGGAATAAAAAAACTTAAAAGAAATCCACCCAAACGACTATTCGCGTTTGCGTTTGAATCTAAAGTCAAAAAACCGATGATACCCATAAATATTAGGTTTAGAAGGATAAGAAAAAATCCATTAACAATTATTACACTCATTTTGTTTTTTAAAATATGCTTTTTTGCAACTAGTAATTCATGCTTTTCAATTTGAAGCGCATCACAAATTAAACCTAAAGTATGTTCACGTGCATTAGTCTTATTTTTTTCAATACGTTGAATAGTTCTTAAATTCACTTTAGCCAATTCAGCTAGATATTCTTGAGTAAATCCTTTGGCTTTTCTAGCCTTGACAACCTTTTCTCCTATTAAGTTCATAAATTAAATGTAATATTCTTCAATCAGAAAGTTAAAAATAAATAACCTAAACAATAGCGGACTATTTATGTCATTTTTACGACATTTAACTTGTCACCGATTTTTAAAAGAAAATTTGAATTAGCCTTGAGTATTAAAAAAGAACAAAACTACTGGACGAAACGTTACCACGAAGAACGCACGGGTTGGGATATTGGCTACCCTTCTACACCACTAAAAACCTACATAGACCAATTAGAAGATAAGTCCATTAAAATTCTAATCCCCGGAGCTGGCAATGCCTATGAAGCAGAATACCTTTGGCAACAAGGTTTTACCCAGGTGTTTGTTATGGACATCTCCCCTATTCCTTTGCAAGGATTTAAAAAGCGTAATCCAGATTTTCCGAGCCAACAATTGCTACAACAAGATTTTTTTAACCATAAAGACCTATACGACCTCATCTTTGAGCAAACCTTCTTTTGCTCTTTTGTACCCACCGCTGAAAATCGTTTCGCCTATGCCAAACACATGAATTCTTTATTAAAACCAAAAGGAAAACTAGTGGGCGTTTGGTTTGATATTCCGCTTACGGGAGATATGGAAAAACGCCCTTTTGGCGGTGATAAAGAACTCTATCTAAAATACCTGAACAAACATTTAGAAGTCATCACTTTTGAAGAATGCTATAATTCCATTGCCCCGAGGCAAGGCAATGAGCTGTTCGGAATCTTCATCAAAAAAGAAGTATAAATAATTTTCGTTAACAGCTCCAGTGATTTCGATAGCCATCGTAATCGTATCTAGAACCGTATAAAACTCAAATACTTTACACGATATGTGTTAATTATCATTGCTTAAAAAACCCGGCCAATCGGAAAATAATAATTGAGAATTTCATACCTTAAACAAAGTCGGGGGTTAGAACGGGCGTTATGAATATCGGTATAAACCTATTAACACCTTTTTAAGAAATCGCACTAGCCTTTTGGTTATCTTTAGACGACTAATACCAACTAATTCTGATTATGAAAAAATTACTACTTCTAGCCCTAGTTTTGGCTTCAACTTCTCTATTTGCCCAAGAATTTACAATGGATCTTGTTCAAGACCTAAAGCCACGTAATATTGGCCCTGGTGGCATGAGTGGCCGTGTTACGGCAATTGATGTGGTAACGGACAATCCAGATGTAATGTACGTAGGTACGGCCTCTGGTGGTCTTTGGAAATCTACTTCGGGCGGTATCAAATGGGATCCTATTTTTGATAAAGAACTTACGGCTTCAATCGGTGCCGTGGCCATACAACAATCTAACCCATCCGTAATTTGGGTAGGCACCGGGGAAGGTAATCCGCGTAACAGTTTAAATGGTGGTTTTGGGGTTTACAAGTCTTTAGATGGCGGTAAAACCTGGAAAGCCATGGGCTTGGAAAAAACCAGACATATTCATCGTGTGGTTATCGACCCTACAGACCCAAATACAGTATATGTTGGTGCTATTGGTTCTCCATGGGGCGTACACCCAGAACGGGGTGTTTATAAAACTACGGATGGCGGCCAAACTTGGGAGAAAATTCTATTTGTGAACAACAAAACAGGGGTTGCCGATTTGGTCATGGATCCAACAAATCCGAATAAATTAATCGCGGCAATGTGGGAACACAAACGTGACCCTTGGTTCTTTAAATCCGGCGGTGAAGGCAGTGGTCTGCATATGACGCACGATGGCGGTAAAACATGGAAAAAACTAACAGATGAAGATGGTCTGCCAAAAGGCGAGTTAGGTCGTATCGGTATAACCATAGCTAAAAACAAGCCCAATATTGTGTATGCTTTGGTCGAAGCGAAAAAGAATGCGCTCTACAAATCTGAGGACGGTGGTTTTAAATGGAAAAAAATAAATGATAAAAGTGATATCGGCAATAGACCTTTTTACTATTCGGACATTCATGTAGACCCCGAGAATGAAAACCGAGTGTTTTCGGTGTTTACCTACGTAAACGTTTCTGAAGATGGCGGCAAAAACTTTAAGGAGTTAATGCCGGCTTATGGCGTGGACAATGGGGTACACCCAGACCACCATGCCTGGTGGATTCACCCAGATAACGGGCAATTTATGATAGACGGTAACGATGGTGGTATGAATATTACCAAAGATGGCGGCAAAACATGGCGTTTTATTGGCAACCTTCCTGTCGCACAATTTTACCATATAAATGTGGACAATGAATACCCCTACAACGTGTATGGAGGGATGCAAGATAACGGTTCATGGAGAGGGCCTGCCTATGTTTGGAGAGCACAAGGTATTCGCAACAGTTACTGGCAGGAGATTGCTTTTGGCGATGGTTTTGATGTAGTGCCAGATTTGGACGACAATCAATTTGGTTATGCCATGAGCCAGCAAGGATTTGTATCACGATACGATTGGAAAACGGGTAACAATTATATCGTTCGCCCTACGCCACCAGATGCAGAAACAAAACTTCGTTTTAACTGGAATGCCGGTATTGGGCAAGACCCCTATGATAATAGCACAGTTTATTTTGGTAGTCAGTTTGTGCATAAGTCGACCAATAAAGGTTTGACTTGGGAAGTCATCTCACCAGATTTAACCACCAATGACCCAGAAAAACAAAAACAGAGCGAAAGCGGCGGACTAACAATGGACGCTACAGGCGCAGAAAACCATTGTACGATTCTAGTCATAGAACCTTCACCCGTCGAAAAGGATATGCTTTGGGTAGGTACCGATGATGGTCGTGTTCACGTAACTAAGAATGGAGGTGCCAACTGGATTGATGTTACCAAAAATATTAAGGGATTACCGGCAGGAAGTTGGATTCCGCAAATAAAAGCTTCCACCAAAAATAAAGGAGAAGCTTTACTGATAGCCAATGATTACCGTAGGTTCAACTATACACCTTACGCTTACAGAACTAGAGATTACGGTAAAACTTGGACTCGTATTGTTGATGCGAATGACGTGGAAAGCTATACCTTATCGATTGTTGAAGACCCTGTTAACTCGAATTTGGTGTTCTTGGGTACGGATGATGGTCTTTATATTTCTTTTGATGCCGGAAAAAAATGGCAAAAGTGGACGGAAGGCTTCCCAACGGTTTCCACTAAAGATTTGGTGATTCAGCCACGAGAACATGATTTGGTGATTGGAACTTTTGGTCGTGCGGCATGGGTGCTGGACGATATTCGTCCTTTAAGAGCATTGGCATCCAATAAAAATATTTTACAAAAAGACATCAAACTGTTTGATAGTCCAGATGGATATCTTGCAGCTTACCAGCAACCTACTGGCAGCCGTTTTGGTGGAGACGCGCTATACAATGCCGAAAACAGAAAATATGGTGCTATGATTACCTATTACCTAAAAGAAGGTAAAAAGGATATGAAAAAAGACAAGAAAGAGGATGAAGGGGACGACGAAAAAAAAGATAAAGAGGCTCCCAGTCTAGCTCAGGGTGAAAAAGAACTGACCGGTGTTCAGAAAAAAGACTCCGTACAATTTGATATTTATGATGGTACCCGTTTAATAAGAACCCTAAAGTATAAAACGCCTAAAAAAGCCGGATTCCATAGAATTTATTGGAACATGGATGAGAAAGGACCGGACAGACCTGAACGAAAAATAAGTAAAAACAAACGTGAAAGAGGCGGAACAGAAGTAAAACCAGGTACCTACAAAGTAAAAGTGAGCTTTGGTGAAACTACCGATTCTACAAGAGTTACCGTTAAGACCGACCCGAGGCTCAATGTGTCCCTCGCTTCGATAAATGAAGTTTATGAATATAGTAAAAAGCTTGAGAGCTATACACAGACTGCTGCAGATGCCGTAAAACAATTGGTAGAAAACAAGGATTTGGCGAACAAATTCTCAAAGGAAATGAAGACTTTAGATAAGAAAAAATACAAAGACCAAATAAAAGCTTCCGGTGCTATCGTTAAAGCCATAGATTCCGTAATGGCAATTTATATTGGCAAAGAAGATAAAAGACAGGGTATTACGCGAAATCCAGAGATTAACGTAATGCAGCGAATCGATAATGCCAGTTTTTATGTAGGCACAAGAAAATCTGGCCTTACAAAAACCGAAAAAGACCTTATTAAATACGCTGAAGATGACTTAAGATCGGCTGTGGATAAAACGAACTCCTTTTTTAACGAAAAATGGAAAGCCTATCGTGAATCGATAGAAGCATTAGACCTGTCCCCGTTTAAGGAAACAGAAACATTTACGATCAATTAAAAAACAACTCATGAAAAAAACGATTTTAGTACTACTTGCAGTTACTCTTTTCTGGTGCTGTAAAGAAGAAAAAGCTGCACCATCTGTAGCAGAAACGATGAAGACGTATACCATCGCACAAATGATGGATAATGAAGCTATAGGCGGAGGTAGCTTCTCCCCTGACAAATCCAAGTTATTGATTTCCAGCAACCGTTCTGGAATTTATAATATGTATACCGTTTCCACTGAAGGTGGAGAGATGTTGCCTGTTACTCAATCGGACAGTTCTTCTGTATTTGCAACCTCCTATTTCCCTAATGATGAACGTATGCTTTTTAGAATGGATGGTAATGGAGACGAGATTTATCATATTTATCTTAGGGAAGAAGACGGAAGTCATAGAGATTTAACCCCTTTTGAGGGGGCAAGAGCTGGTTTCTCTGGATGGACAGATGACAAAAAAAGTTTTTTGTTTTCGTCTAATAAAAGAGACCCGAGGTATACCGATTTATATGAAATGGATATCGAAACCTTTACACCAAAAATGCTTTATAAGAATGAAGATGGGTATTTTATCGGAGGCCTTTCTGATGATAAAAAGTATTTAGCGCTTATAAAACCCATTAATACCAGTGACTCTGATTTGTTCTTATATGATATGTCGACCAAGGCATTGACCAAAATAAACGAAAACCAGAGCGCCAATAGTCCGCAAGACTATTCTCCAGATGGAGCTTCTTTATACTATACGACCGATGATGGTGGAGAGTTTGCACAACTAATGAAATATAATATCGCCGATGGAACAATTGAAAAGGTGCTGTCTAAAGATTGGGATATTACGGGGAGTTACTTCACCGATTCTGGTAAATATCGTGTAACCTATATCAATGAAGATGCAAAAAACACCATCGAAGTAATGGATGTGGCCTCTGGTGAAAATATTGAGTTACCAGATTTAGAGAATATGGACATCACTAGTGTAGCATTTTCTAGTGATGAAAAATCGATGCGTTTCTATGCCGGTGGTTCACATACGCCTTCTAATCTTTTTGTTTATGACTTAGAAAGTAAAAAACAGACTAAACTTACCGATGTATTGAACGATGAAATTCAAGCACAAGACTTGGTAAATGCGGCGGTAATTCGCTATCCTTCCTTTGATGGGGTAGAAATTCCTGCAATTTATTACAAGCCGCACCAAGCGTCCGCAGAAAACAAAGTTCCGGCTTTGGTTTGGGTTCATGGTGGTCCTGGAGGGCAATCCAGACAAGGCTTTAATTCTTTTCTGCAATATATGGTCAATCATGGTTACGCCGTTTTAGCGGTAAATAACCGCGGCAGCAGTGGTTATGGCAAAACCTTTTATCAGATGGATGATTTAAATCATGGTGACAAAGATTTAAAAGATTGCATAGAAGGTAAAAACTGGCTCGCTAGTCAGTCAGAAATAGACCCGAACAAAATTGGAATTATCGGGGGTTCCTATGGTGGTTATATGACCATGGCTGCATTGACCTACACTCCTGAAGAATTTAATGTAGGGGTCAATTTGTTCGGTGTTACCAATTGGATACGAACTTTAAGAAGTATCCCGCCATGGTGGGAAGCCCAAAAAGAGGCACTCTATAAAGAATTGGGAGACCCAAATAGTGCAGACTCCGTTCGTTTGCGAAAAATCTCTCCATTATTCCATACAGATAAAGTAACCAAGCCTTTAATTGTACTTCAGGGTTCTAAAGACCCAAGGGTGCTTCAAGTGGAGTCCGACGAAATTGTCGCCGGGGTACGTAAAAATGGGGTCCCTGTAGAATATGTTCTGTTTGAAGATGAAGGCCATGGTTTTGTTAAAAAAGAGAATCAAATTAAGGCCTATAGTGAAGTCTTAAAGTTTTTAGATGTTTATCTAAAAGGTGAAGAAATGACCCCTATGAAAGATGGCGAAATATAATTTAATGCTAACTTAAAAATCACACCCTTCTTACC
>CAYGUZ010000017.1:10183-13339 GCA_964353215.1 uncultured Flavobacteriaceae bacterium | reverse complement strand
ATAAAAAATATATCAATTTACGTTTTATAGTTCTTTTAAGTTTAGGGATTAGTATTTTTTCCGGCTGTGAAAGAGGACTCTCAGATGAGGTGGAATTTGCAGAATTTCCGTCTAATGGTGATGTTTTTTTAGATGCTTTTTCATCGGGATTGGATTACTTCCCTTTTGTTGATGCAGGGGCTGATCCTGAAGCATTTAGTGTTGAAACTGAAGAAGTTTTTGAGGGAGATGCCGCCATGCGTTTTGATGTACCTTCCTTTGGTAATGGTTTTGTAGGGGCTACCTTTAATACAACGGCCAAGAGAAATCTTTCGGAATTTGATGCCCTGACCTTTTATGCAAAAGCTTCACAAGCTGCATCAATTGATGCTATAGGTTTTGGAATTTCCGGAGAAACAGGTAATCAATTTCAAGTAACGCTTAACGGTTTGCAAGTCAGTACAAGATGGCAAAAGTATGTAATACCGATACCAGACGCATCAAAACTAATCGCAGAAACAGGTTTGTTCTGGTTGGCGGAGGGTGCTTCTTTTGAAGGAGATGAAGGCGGTTATTCCTTGTTTTTTGATGAAATTCAATTTGAAAACCTAGGTACTATTGCCCAGCCCAGTCCTGCTATTTTTGATGGTCAAAACGCTGTAGAAAACACCTTTACTGGTTCTAGCCTTGCTGTTAGTGGACTTACCCAGACATTCAATTTAGAAAGCGGAGTCAATCAAACTGTAACCGTGGCCCCATCGTATTTTGATTTTACATCTTCTAATACCGATGTGGCTATAGTCAATGAAAGAGGTGAGATTTCTGTTGTAGGTGAAGGTATTGCTGAAATATCTGCAATTCTTGCAAATGTTGCCGCAAATGGTAGTTTAGAGGTTATATCAGGTGGTGGATTGCAAGCAGCCCCGATACCAACCTTACCTCAAGCAAATGTTAGTTCTATTTTTAGTGATGCCTATGTGAATGCCACTGAAAGCAATTTTACTCCTGGTTTTGGTGGCTCCACTACAGAGACTACAACAACCTCCGCCAATGGCGACGCAGTATTATCATATGTCAACAACAACTTTACCGGAATCATTTTCGATAATACTGTCGATGGCTCCGCAAGAACTTTTTTACACGTTGATGTATTTGCTCAAGAAGCAAACATCGAAGTAGGGCTACAAATTAGAGACATTGGGGCCAATCAAACCATAGAATCTGATAACAATGGTTTCCCAATAGCAGATGATGTCGATTTTAGGTTTACCCTGAACAACTTAACAGTTGGTGAATGGACTTCTTTTGACATTCCACTTTCAGGAGATATAGCAAATCAGAAAAATAATTTGGGGGCAATCATTCTTGTGGGTGGACCAAATTTCTTATTGGATAACATCTATTTTTTTAACGAGTAAAAGAAATTTAAAAAAGAGAAAATGAAATTAGAAAATAGATTACATAAAGTAGTAGCAACCATTATTCTTGTAGTTTTCATGGTTGCTTGCGAAACTGAAGACGAACAAAGGGTCGTAAACTTTACACAACTCGTGGTTGCGGATGAATTTAATACAGATGGAGCACCAAATGGTAATATTTGGGGATTTGATATTGGTACCGGAGAAAATGGTTGGGGTAACAATGAACTTCAATATTATACAGATAGAACAAGTAACGTTAAGGTAGAAAACGGTGTGTTGGTTATCACCGCACAAAGAGAAAATTTTGAGGGTTCTGCTTTTACTTCTGCTAGATTGCTCACTAAAGATAAATTTGAGCAGCGATATGGTCGTTTTGAAGCTAGAATTCGACTTCCATTCGGGCAAGGAATGTGGCCAGCATTTTGGATGCTCGGCGCAGATATCGATGAAAATCCATGGCCGGCCGCAGGTGAAATAGATATTATGGAATACAGAGGGCAAAACCCTACTGTTCTTATTGGTAGCGTGCACGGACCTGGATACTCTGGAGGTAATGCCATTTCAAAGGAATATATTTTAGAGAATGACAGATTTGATACTGGTTTTCACGTATTTGGTGTAGAATGGGGTCCAGAAGCTGTTAATTTTTATGTTGATGATGTCTTGTATAATCAAATTACACGAGAGGATGTTACCGGAGAATGGGTTTTTGATAAGCCCTTCTTTATGTTGATGAATCTTGCCGTAGGAGGCTCTTTTGTAGGCTCACCAAACGAAGAGACCATTTTTCCGCAATCCATGTTGGTAGATTATGTTAGAGTCTATGAAAATACAAACGAGAACTAAAAAACAAACTAATACTAAACTATAACTATTATGAAATATTTAATGAATAAGACCAAATATATCTTCTTATTTATTTTAAGCATTTCCTTTTTGGGGTGTGAAGAAGAAGATGAGGCTAATCTACCGGAAGTAGTTGCGGGTTTTACTTTTATACAAAGTGAAACCACGGGGACCGTTACATTTACAAATATCTCGGAAGAAGCTCAGCTTTATGAGTGGGATTTTGGGAACGGGACTACTTCAACGGAAATTAATCCGATTAGAACTTTCGCTGAAGGTACTTTTACGGTTTCTTTAAAAGCTTCTAATATTGCTGGTGCATCTAATACCTTCGAAGACCAGATTACTATTGATATTCCGGATACTATGCCCGATTTTGACGCTGGCTTGTTGACCAACGGAGGCTTTGAAGCAGGTGGTGACCCTTGGATAGGTAATGCATTGAATGTACAAACAGAGGGTGGTAATAGTTTTAATTTGGCCAATGTTGAAACGGCAGGAAATCCCTTTGACGTTAATTTAAGCCAGGTCGTAGCGATTACCCAGGGCACGAACTACATTTTAACTTTTGATGCAAGTTCCGACCAAGCAAGAACAATGCTGGCCGGAATAGGATTGAACGAGGCACCATTTACCAATACGGCACCAGAGGTCAATTTGACAACCGATACTCAGACTTTTACATTGCAGCTGGCCGCCAATGACTTTAGCGGAGCCAATAGTAGAGTATTGTTCGATATGGGGGCAGCCGTAGGTACTGTGGTAATTGACAATGTATCATTAGTTGAAGGTGGAGATGGCAGTGATACCAATGGCGGCGGAAGTAGTTTCGATTCCGGTTTGTTGACCAATGGAGATTTTGAAGCCGGTGGAGAACCTTGGATAGGTAATGCATTGAATGTACAGACAG
>CAYGUZ010000017.1:0-10083 GCA_964353215.1 uncultured Flavobacteriaceae bacterium | reverse complement strand
GCAGTGATACCAATGGCGGCGGAAGTAGTTTCGATTCCGGTTTGTTGACCAATGGGGATTTTGAGAATGGCGCAGCCCCTTGGATTCAAGGGGTCGACGACAATAATCCAGCACCGGTTGTTACGGAAAATGGAAATACTTTTTATTCCATAAATGTAACGAACCCTGACCCAGGAGCTGCTTTTGTAGTCAATCTAAGTCAAAAACTTGAAATCACGCCAGAGGCAACATACACTTTAACATTCGATGCGTGGTCAGATACAAACAGGTCTATAATTGCTGGTATTGGTTTAAGTGGTGGAGATTTCTCAAACACAAATGAAGCTGTAAATATTACCACGACTAGAGATACCTATTCTGTGACCTTGACAGCGACAGGCTTTGGAGATGCTACTTCTAGAGTTTTATTTGATTTAAATGCAGAAGCGGGTCTTGTAAATATTGATGATGTATCATTAGTATTGGATAACTCTGGATCCGGAGGCGGCGGTGGTACTTGTACTCCTCCCGCTGCAGGTGAGTTTATTACTGATGGAGGTTTTGAGCAGAATGCAGGATGCTGGGAGTTGATCAACAACGGTGGAACCGTAACGATTTCTACAACGGTTAATAATGGAGGTAGTAATTCCGGTCAAATCAAAACAACACCAGGTAGCAATCCGGCCCTTAAACAAGAACGCGTTGGAGCAGGAACCATAACTCCTAATACAACTTACGTCGTGCAGTTCGACATTCAGGCAAGTACAACCGATGTACCTGCAGATGGTGCTGTTTTTCAAGCATTCACTTTTTCTGAGCCAGCCGAAGGTTCAACTGATCCGGCGGTACAGCATGTTCTAGTGACAGGTGACGCTAGTTTTCCGACGACATGGGAAACCAGAACATATACATTTACCACGGCTGCTAGTGTAGATGGTGGTGTGTCCTTACTATTAGAACTAGTTTGCGGCGGTGCAGGAACATGCACTGGAACAATTAATATTGATAATGTTTCTATTACGGCTCAATAGAATAGAAGAGTATCCTATCGTTGATACGAAGGATATAGAATAGATGTAAAATAAAAGGCTAGTTAGAAATGTGTTCAACTAGCCTTTTTCAACCAAAATCAATCAAAAAAGAGGTGCCACCTTGTGGTACTTTAAAAAGTTGAACCAATCAATGAGTTCCAAAGAAATTACAGGCAAGCAAGTCAAGTTCGAAAATGAAAATTTTTATAAAATTTCGAACAGTGATAAAATGCGACCATTTTTTATGAGCATTGTAAGTGATTCCAATCACTGGATGTTTATCTCTAGTAATGGGGGGTTAAGTGCCGGGCGAAAAGATAGTGATAACGCGCTTTTTCCGTACTATACAGACGATAAGATTACCGAGTCTTATGATAACACAGGAAGCAAAACAATTTTTCAAGTAACGGTATCCGATGCCATTAGAATATGGGAGCCATTTTCTGAGCGATATACAGGGGTGTTCGCAACAACGCGAAACTTATATAAAAACGAGTTTGGAAACAAAGTAGTTTTTGAAGAAGTAAATCATGATTTAGGGCTAACTTTTCAATACCAATGGAATTCTAGCGACCGCTTTGGTTTCGTTAGAAAAAGTAAAGTGGTTAACCATTCTGGTAAGGTTATTCAGATTAAGGTTTTAGACGGAATTCAAAATATTATGCCTTATGGTGTTGGGGCCAGCACCCAACAAGCGAGTAGTAATTTGGTCGATGCTTATAAGCGAAGTGAGTTGATACAAGATTCACAACTCGGAATTTTTGCCCTTAGTGCTATAATAGTGGACAAAGCTGAACCAAGTGAAGCCTTAAAAGCAAATGTAGTTTGGAATTTAGGTCTAGATAATCCCAAAATCCTTTTGTCCTCATTACAACTCAATGCCTTTAGAAGTGGAAGTATCGTTCATGAAGAGGTTGATGTAAAAGCCGAGAAAGGAGCTTATTTTATTGTTACCGACCTTAAACTTCAAGTCGATGAAGAAAAAAAATGGGCACTAGTTGCCGATGTGAATAAAAGTTCGGCAAAGGTTCTGGATTTGTCCAAAGAACTGGTAACAAATAAAAACCTGAATAAAGAGGTTTTCGAAGATATAGCCCTTGGTACTAGAAATTTGATAAAGCTTACCAATGCTTCTGATGGAAAGCAGCTTACTGCCGATAAAAGAAGTAATACGAGACATCATTCCAATGTGATGTTCAACATCATGCGTGGCGGAATTTTTGATAATAACTATACGATTGAAAAAGACGACTTTCAGCATTATCTGGAAAAAGCAAATAAACATGTTTTTTCAAGCAAAACAGAAGTTCTAGATAAACTACCAGCAAGTTTTCAATATAAGGACCTAAAGGAGTTAGCAGAACAAAGCAAAGATGCCAATTTCGCAAGACTTAGCCTTGAATACTTGCCTTTAAAATTTAGTCGAAGACATGGAGACCCAAGTAGACCGTGGAATAGATTTTCAATCAATACCACTACGGAAGAGGGCGATAAAGTCTTAGACTATGAGGGTAACTGGCGCGATATATTTCAGAACTGGGAGGCTTTGGCACATTCTTACCCCGAGTTTATAGAGGGTATGATACATAAGTTTTTGAATGCTTCCACTTTTGATGGTTACAATCCCTATCGAGTGACCAAAGATGGTTTTGATTGGGAAATTATTGAACCAGATGATCCATGGTCATACATTGGTTATTGGGGCGATCACCAAATTATATACCTATTAAAATTCTTGGAGTTTAGCGAAAATCACTATCCTGGTGAATTGGCTAAATACTTTGACCAAAAAATATTTGTATATGCCAATGTACCTTACAAGATTAAGAGCTACACCGATATCTTAAAAAATTCCAAGGACACTATTGTTTTTGATGAAGAATTAGATGCTCAAATTAATAAAGAGAGAATTAAAGTAGGTGCCGATGCTGCACTTTTAAAGAATCAAAATTCAGAAATCTATAACGTAAACCTCCTTGAAAAACTACTGGCGACAGTGTTGGCGAAGGTATCCAACTTTATTCCTGAAGGGGGTATTTGGATGAATACCCAGAGACCGGAGTGGAACGATGCAAATAACGCCTTAGTGGGCAATGGAGTGTCTATGGTAACTTTGAATTACCTAAGAAGGTTTTTGAGTTTCTTTGAAAAGCTAATGGAAGAAGCTCCTTTAGATTACTATGAGGTTTCCAAAGAAGTAATAACTTTTTTCAATGAAGTCAGGTCGACCCTAAGTACAAATATCGCTAAGCTTTCAGGAAAAATATCCAATGCGGATAGAAAGAAAGTAATGGATGGTCTTGGTAATGCAGGCAGTAATTTTAGGAATCTTATTTACAAAAAGAGTTTTACTTCCAAAACAGGAAAACTTACCAAAGAAGATGTTTTACAGTTCATTCAAATAACGGTAACACATTTAGAACATAGTATACGGGCCAATAAAAGAAATGATAATCTCTATCATGCCTATAATTTGATGACCGTTGAAAATGAAACTGATGTTTCCATTTCACATTTATCAGAAATGTTAGAGGGTCAAGTTGCGGTATTGAGCTCTGGTTATATTTCAGCGAAAGATTCATTAGCGTTATTAGATGGCTTAAAGCGTAGCGCTTTATTTAGAGAGGATCAGTATAGTTATCTACTTTACCCTAGTAAAGAACTGGCCAAGTTTGTCGATAAGAACAATATTCCCTCAGGTAGTATTGAAAATTCTGCTTTGGTACAACAACTTTTAAAAGATGGAAATTCAAAAATTGTCGAAAAAGACAATGATGGAAATTACCATTTTAATGGTTCTTTCAATAATGCCGAAAGCTTGAAAGGAGCTTTAGAAGCCTTGCCGAAAAAACTTTATGGAAAACTGATTCAAAAAGACAGGGAATTATTGCTGTCGGTCTTCGAAGAAATATTTGATCACAAGTCTTTTACAGGTCGATCAGGAACTTTCTTTGGTTATGAAGGTTTAGGTTCTATTTATTGGCATATGGTCTCTAAATTGCTCTTGGCCGTTCAAGAAACTTGCCTAAGGGCTATCGAAGAACAAGAAGATGAAGAGACCATAGGCAGATTATTAGAACATTACTACGAAATCAATGAAGGTATTGGTGTACACAAATCTCCAGAATTATATGGTGCTTTCCCTACCGACCCTTATTCACATACTCCGGCAGGTAAGGGAGCTCAACAGCCAGGAATGACAGGTCAAGTAAAAGAAGACATCTTGAGTAGGTTTGGTGAGCTTGGTGTTTTTGTTAGACAGGGAAGGTTAGTTTTTAAGCCAAATCTGTTACGAAAAGAGGAGTTTTTGAAAAATCCGTCAACTTTTGAATATAGCGCCGTAAATGGTAATGAGAATAAGATTCAATTAGAAAAAAACGAGCTTGCATTTACGTATTGTCAAGTGCCAGTAGTATATAAAACTGCTGGTAAAGATAGTTTGATTGTCTTTTTTAATGACAACTCAAGAGCTGAGTTTACTAATTTGTCATTAGATGTGCCAACGAGCAAGAAAATTTTTGAAAGAAGCGGCGAGATCAAGCAAATTCTTGTTGAGATTAAGAAGTAAATATTGAACTGAAAAAACAGAAAACGATGAAAAACTACTTTGAAGTAGCCACATTTATCATTATGGCATTGGTAGTTTTTTCATGTAAAAAGAATACCAATTCAGAAAGTAAAACAACCACAGTGAGCCAAGAATTGAGCAAAAGTGCAAAAGATATTTTAGGGAACCCTAAATACCTAGCCATGTCATATGGAGGATATAGAGAAGTTGATCATGATATAGAACCGACCATAGCACAATTAAAAGAAGACATGAAGATTTTGAGTGCTATGGGTGTTAAAATATTGCGAACCTATAAAGTACATCTGCCACATGCATCAAATGTTTTAAAAGCAATTAGTGAACTAAAACAAGAAAATGCAAGCTTTGAAATGTATGTAATGCTTGGTGCTTGGATTGACTGTAAAAATGCTTGGACCGATATAGAACCGGACCATAATCAAGAGAGTGAACGCAATGCCGTCGAGATTAAAGAAGCTGTAAGGTTGGCCAATAAATATCCAGATATTGTAAAGGTTATTGCTGTAGGCAATGAGGCCATGGTAAAATGGGCCGCTAGTTATTATGTACAGCCATGGGTGATTTTAAAATGGGTAGATCATCTTCAAGAGTTAAAGAAATCAGGAGCGCTTTCAAAAGACCTTTGGATTACCAGTTCAGATAACTTTGCATCTTGGGGCGGTGGAGATGCAGAATATCACGTAGAAGATTTAAACAAGTTGATAGCAGCAGTAGATTTTCTTTCAGTGCATACCTACCCAATGCATGACACACATTACAATCCTGTTTTTTGGGGTGTTTTAGAATCTGAAAAAGAATTGTCGAAGGTTGAAAAAATTGATGCGAATATGCTTAGGGCGAAAGAATATGCCATGTCTCAGTATAATAATGTTCGAAATTATATGAAGAGTTTAGGTGTAGATAAACCTATTCATATTGGCGAAACGGGTTGGGCAACTACGTCAAACGGTCACTATGGCCCAGAAGGCTCTAAGGCTACCGATGAATATAAAGAAGCATTGTATTATAAACATATGCGAGAATGGACCAATGAAGAAAGAATAGCATGTTTTTACTTTGAAGGTTTTGACGAACAGTGGAAAGATGCTGCCAACCCTTTAGGTTCAGAAAATCATTTTGGATTGATAAATCTTAAAAGTGAAGCTAAATATGCTATTTGGGATTTGGTGGATAAAGGAATTTTTGAGGGTCTCACTAGAGACGGTAAACCAATTACCAAAACTTTTAATGGAGATAAAGATGAATTAATGAAAGAGGTTTTCGCTCCACCCTACAGATAATGCGCAACAGGCAATCACATAACAATATTGTATCCTTAAAAGCGAATGGATTTTGCTTATTAATTGTCTTCATAACCTTAATGCCAATTGGTTGTATGGATAAAGAAGAAAAATTGCAAGTCACGGTATATGAGACAAATTCTAACGGTAAAAAGTTAGAGAAAACAACAGAATTTTCAGACGCTGATGATGCTATACAACTTACAGTATTACCAAATGAAGAATACCAAAAGATTACTGGTTTTGGAGGCTCTTTTACCGAATCTTCAGCACATCTATTAAATCAACTAGGAAAAGAAAACAGAAGAAAAGTCATAGAGGCTTATTTTGGCGAGAGCGGGGCAAAATATTCTTTGACGCGAACCCATATGAACTCTTGTGATTTTTCCCTAACTAACTATTCATATGCACCGGTAGAAGATGATTTAGAGCTAAAGCATTTTAGTATTGCAGAGGATAAAGACGATATTATTCCTATGATTAAAGATGCTATGGAGGTATCAAAAGAAGGTTTTAAAATTGTATCCTCACCTTGGACGGCTCCACCATGGATGAAAGATAATAAGGATTGGAGAGGTGGAAAATTACTGCCGGAATACAATGACACTTGGGCGCTATTCTTTTCAAAATATATTGAAGCCTATAAAAATGAGGGTATTCCTATTTGGGGATTTACTGTTGAAAACGAACCGCTTGGAAACGACAACAATTGGGAGAGTATGCATTTTACCGCTGAAGAAATGACCCGGTTTGTACAAAATCACTTAGGCCCAAAATTAGAAAGTGACGGGCATAAAGTTAAGATATTGGGCTATGATCAAAATCGCGAACACCTAAATGAGTGGGTAGATACCATGTTTGCTAGTGAAAATACCTCAAAGTATTTTGACGGAACCGCTATTCACTGGTATGCAAGTACCTATGAGGTTTTTCCGGAAGCTTTACAGTATGCACATGAGAAAGCGCCCAATAAACATTTAATACAGACAGAGGCCTGTGTAGATGCAGAAGTGCCTAGATGGAAAGATGATGCCTGGTATTGGCAGAAAGAAGCTACCGATTGGGGTTGGGATTGGGTACCCGAAAAAGATAAACACCTACACCCAAAATATGCTCCAGTCACTAGATACGCAAGAGATATTATTGGTTGCTTAAACAATTGGGTAGATGGCTGGATAGATTGGAACATGGTTTTAGATAAGCAGGGCGGGCCAAATTGGTTTAAGAATTGGTGTATTGCCCCTGTAATTATTGATCCAGAAAACGATGAGGTCTATTTTACACCTATCTATTATACAATGACCCATTTTAGCAAATTTATACGACCCGGAGCCACAAGAATAGGCTTAACTATGACGGACGATTCAATTATGGCAACCGCTTGTAAAAACCCTGATGGTACAATTGCTATTGTTGTTTTTAATCAAGATAAAGAAAAGAAGAGCGTATCACTTTCTTTAGAGAAAAGAAATACCACTATACAAATAGATGCTCAAGCTATTCAAACCATAATAATAAATAGATGACAAAACAGCAATTATGTGAACGCTACCAACTAAACAAACAACTATGAGTAAAGTAAAAACCCTTTCAAAAGATAAAGTCCCCATGGGGCAAAAAGCGGCCTTCGGAGCTGGTCACTTTATATTGAATATCTTACCAGGAACACTGGGAGTGTTTATCCAGTTCTTTTTACTTACAGCCTGGGGCGTAGACCCTTTATGGGCTGGACTTTTAGGGGGCTTACCTAGAATATTCGATTCTATAACAGATCCAATAATGGGTTTCATTTCTGACAACACAAAATCAAGATGGGGCCGAAGAAGACCTTATATTTTTATTGGTGCCATTATAAGCGGAATACTCTTCTTTTTAATGTGGCAGATTGATGACAATGCTTCACAATCTTATATTATATGGCATGTAATGGTACTTCAATTGTTATTTCTTATCGGTAATACCATGTTTGCAACTCCATTAGTTGGACTGGGTTATGAAATGACTTCAGATTATAATGAGCGTACACGCTTAATGGCCTTTTCGAATACGATGGGCCAAATAGCTTGGATTATTGTGCCATGGTTATATGTCATTATTCCAGATACAGAAACATTTAATACACAAACGGAAGGTGTAAGAACAATGGCACTTATTGTTGGGGCAATGTGTATCATATTTGGTATTCTGCCGGCGATATTCTGTAAGGGTATAGACTCTGCAAATATGGAAAATCGCGTAGCAATAAACTTTAGGACCTTAGCATCTAATTTAAAAGAGTTACTAAAGGGTATCGTTCAAGTTTCAAAGAATAAACCTTTTATGAAGTTATGTGGAGCTACCTTTTTAGTCTTTAATGGATTTCAGCTCGTAGCCGCTTTTGGGGTTTTTATCATAGTATTTTATATGTATAGCGGCAGTTATGAGTTAGCAGGCACATGGCCGGCTTGGTTCAATACCATTAATGCGATGATAACGGCATTTTTGGTCATACCAATCATTTCAAGAATGGCGAACAAATGGGGAAAGCGAAAAGCGTTTATCATATCTACAATTTTATCCATTATTGGTTATATCTTAAAATGGTGGGGCTTTGATAAAGAATTAAATCATGAGTTCAACCAAACGGAATTAGGTGAAAGTTTAAACTCTGGTATTGGTTCTCTTTTCGAGTGGTTGAACCCTACACTTGATAGTATTGGCATGTCATGGTTTTCAATAGACCCTGGGAGCGAAGTACCATGGTTAATTTTTGTGCCAATTCCATTAATTGCTTTTGGTATGGGCGGTTTATTTACGTTAATGATGTCCATGACAGCCGACGTTTGCGATTTAGACGAATTAGAGAACGGTATGCCAAGAAAAGAGGGGACTTTTGGTGCTATCTATTGGCTAATGGTTAAAATAGGGCAGTCCATCGCACTTGTTTTAGGTGGTGTTATTTTGAGTATTGTAGGATTTGACCCCAATGTAACGGAACAAACTCTTGACACTATGACCAATCTTAGAATAGCAGATATAGTGGTGCCTTCTGTAACTGCCGCATTAGCCGTATGGGTAATGTGGAAGTATAGTTTAAACGAGTCAAGGGCCAAAGAAATTAAGGCTGAATTAATAGAGCGTAGAGGAGAATTGTAATCTATTTTTTAACTAAGAATACCATAATGTCATATCGGGAAGGCCATCATTTTTCACTTGCAAAGCATACTTATAAAGCACATTCAGGAGTAGATTTTACTAAAATTTCTGAAGAGGAGTTGCGTAAATTGTGGATAGAGACCATGCAAAATGGACTGCACGGCCTTTGTTTTAGTATGTATGAGGATGGGCAGAAGCCAGGTGATATCATTACAGTAGAACAAGTGCAACGCAGGATAGAAATAATTAAGCCATACACAAAATGGGTTCGTTCATTTTCGTGTATTGAAGGAAATGAGCACATACCACGGGTTGCCAAAAAGAATGGTCTTAAAACTTTAGTAGGGGCGTGGTTGGGCGATGATTTAGAGATGAACGAAACGGAGATTGAGGCACTAATAGCCTTAGCTAAAGAAGGCTGTATAGACATCGCAGCAGTTGGCAACGAAGTTTTGTATAGAAATGATTTGACCAAAGAGCAGCTTTTAGGCTATATAAATCGTGTAAGGCAAGCTTTGCCCGAAGTTCAAGTTGGGTATGTGGATGCGTACTATGAGTTTACACAACATCCTGAAATTGTAGACGCTTCCGATGTTATCTTATCCAATTGTTATCCATATTGGGAGGGCTGTCCAATCGAACACTCTTTAGGGCATATGCAACATATGTTTGGTCAGGCGACCGATGCCGCCAGGGGCAAAAAGGTCATAATTACTGAAACAGGTTGGCCAAGTCAGGGTAGTAGCTTAAAAGGAGCCGTTTCAAATGCCGAAAATGCCATGAAATATTTTATAAACACTCAAGTTTGGGCTGCAAAAGATAATGTTGAGATATTTTATTTTTCATCTTTTGATGAATCTTGGAAAGTAGGCGCAGAGGGCGATGTAGGAGCATATTGGGGACTTTGGGATAAGAATGAAAAACTAAAGTTTTAATTTTCGAAGGTCTTTTTAGATTGAGATAGCCTTTTCATTAATTTTTATTGGCGTAAAATGATGTACAATTTTAAGATTCAAAGCACTATCTCATAAAGTGTGTAAGTAGTAAAAATAGCGAGGGGCATGCCCCT
>CAYGUZ010000016.1:0-13519 GCA_964353215.1 uncultured Flavobacteriaceae bacterium | reverse complement strand
ATCTTTATCAAAAATATTGACAATGTTGTTATTGAAGAAAATTTAAGCGCCGTGTGCGATAGCAAGAAGGTTTTGGCTGGGTTATTAATTAGACAACAAGCAAAGGCTTTTGAGTATGCTAGAATTCTAGATACAGAAGCGACAAGTACTGATGACATTAGAGAAATATCTAATTTTCTTGAAAATGAACTGAATGTGAAGTTTACAGAAAATTTTCATGGACATAGTACTAATGAAAAAATTCAAATACTTAAAAAGAAGATAAATCGGCCCATTCGCATCTGCGGTATGGTAAAAAATGAGGGTGAACCAGGCGGTGGTCCTTTTTGGGTGAAAGGCGTAGATGGTACAATTTCACTTCAAATTATTGAATCTGCTCAAATTGATATGAACGATACGACCCAAGTTTCTATTTTGAAAAATGCTACCCATTTTAATCCCGTAGACTTGGTATGCGGTATTCGCAATTATAAGGGAGAGAAATATAATTTGCTGGATTATATAGATACCAAACAAGGTTTTATTACCGGAAAAACCAAAGAAGGAAAAGAATTAAAGGCTTTGGAGCTTCCAGGGCTATGGAACGGCGCAATGGCCTACTGGAATACTATTTTTGTTGAGGTACCTTTGGTGACGTTTAATCCCGTAAAAACGGTAAACGATTTATTGAAGCCGACACATCAGGTATAATTTTAGATTTTGCACTTGGTAATAGTGTGTAAAAAGTATACGTTTTTTTAGACTGGTATACATGTTTACACAGTTTTTACTTTTCAGATAAATCGCAATACACTAAAAATCAATAACTTAAAAAATTATTTGCAAAATAACTTAGATGGCATTGTTTTCCCTTTAGATTAAGCAATTAAAGTTTAATCTAAATATAAAAAGAATGAAAAAGTTATTTTTTGCTACGGCATTAGTTTTAGGAAGTTTAACAGTAATCAGCGCTTCAACAACTGTTATCGAAGACGATAAGGGCATCGAGGTAAAAGTTAGTGAATTTAAAGAGATTTCAGCTTCTGGCTTGCCTGCTGCTGTTGTTAAAGCTCTAGAAACTGATTTTGCTGGTGCAACTATCAATAAAGCATATGTAAACGAAGAAGATCAGTACAAGCTAGAGGTTACTGCCCAAGATGGAACTGATGAAACTTTGTACGCAGATGCAGAAGGTAATTAATTGGTTAGAAATGTAGTCGATTTTATTTTGCCCGCCTCGATTTTCGAAAAATCCAAGAGGTCGTTTACCAAACCATCAACATATTTAGATGCCGATATTACGCTTTCTACATAATTTAGCTGAGTATCATTTAAAGGAGTCGTGCGCAGTAAATCTGAATAACCCAGTATAGTATTTAAAGGGGTTTTAAGATCATGGCCAACAGTGGCGATTAATTGTTCTCTGCTCTTTAAAACCGATTCAGAAAAAGCTTTTTCAGATTCAAGTTTGCGACGGTAGGTCTGAATTCTCCAAAAATCCTTATTGATTAAAAACGTGAACAGGGCAACCACTAAAAGCCCTATTATTGCAGTTATTCCGGCAAGGCGAATACTTTTTGCCAAGGCATTGTTCTTTATTTTTTCGTTTTTAATGGTATTTGATGTTATCTCTTCACTAATTGCTGAAATTATACGCTGTAGTTTAAGTGATAGGGTAAGGTTTGCATTTGAGAGCTCTCTTTCTTTTTTACTCAACTCATAGTTTGTTTTCTCCCTTTGAAGTTTGGCTTCGGATAATATAAGCTTTGAAGCAGCCAAAACGGAATCCAATTTTTTAGATTTTTCGTCATCCGGGATATTCTTGTTTAAAAACGAAACATAATTTTTTATAACCTCTCGGCTTTTATCGGGCAACTCATTAAAGTTGGAAACGAAAGATTCAGGAGTAATATGACCGATTGAAACTTCAATCTTACCAAATTCTTTTAAAAGAGAATCTATTGAATTGCTCGTGTTATTTTTTCTGCGCAACTTTCTTAGTTCACTTACGTTAAAGACTTTTTGTTGCAATAAAAGTTGAATACTGTCCAGCAACTGCTTTTGCGTTTCGCTTTTTGAATTTACTTTTAAGGTATCTATTTCTGAAAAAAGCGAGTCTACCTTTTGGGTATATATCTTAAGACTTGTTTTGGTATTTCTTTGTTGCGCTAGGGTAGAAAGGTTCTCTGAGGTATAGATTCCCGTTAGTAGGGAACTGGTTTTCAACAATTTTTCATCATTTCTTTCTAAAAGGTCAGAAGAAGTATATGTTTTGATTTCTGAGTAAATAAATATACTTGCAATAAGCCCCAAAAGCACCAGCAATGCATAGCTAACAATTTTTTTTGCCGTAAAACTTCTGCGGTATCTATCTTTCATAAGCCCTAAGTTCACTTTCTGATATAATACCTACGTTTTAAATATGCTATTAGATACCAATGGTATGTTAATACCGTCGGCACCATTTTTTAGGATTTGTTTCTTAGGTTTTTTAAAAAATGTGACTTTTTAAAAACACTTGTGTCTTATATAATGAACAAACAGAAGAATGGAAGATATTTTTAAATCGGGGTTGTTAGGACTAGCATTGATAGGAGCATTGGCACTTGCTTCGGCCAATTCGAGCGAATCTAAAAACTCAATTAACGATTACACAGAAAGTAAAATAGAAGAAGTAACGATGACGGTAGAAGAAACAGTTACTGAAGAAGCTAAGATAAAAAGCAAAAAAGATTTTCACATTCCGCTGTAGCCGTTCTGGCTTGCGGATTTTGGTTGGTTGATTGGTTGTAGGGCCGCACTGATTATGCGGCCCTTTTTTTAACAAAAAAGTAATTTTAGAAAGGATGCTAGCTATGTTACACTAACCATGCGTATTCCTAGACCTTCAGTAATTTGATAGGTTGTTAAAGGCTGCTTCGGTAGCCTTTTTTACTTTCGAATAGGGGAATAACATACTATAAAAATCCATCTGCCGTTTTACTTCGTACATAATTCGTCCTTAAAATTTAAAATTATTTTAAAATGAAAAGAGTTCTTTTATTTGTAATAACGATTATAACGTTCAATAATGTCAACACAACTAGTGCCATGAGCCATTCACATGTTGAGACAATCGTTATTGCTGATGAGTTTAAGAAAATAAAGTCTTCTGAATTGCCGCCAGTCGTGGTTGAAGAAATATTGAAACAGTACCCGACCTCAAAGTTGCGCCAGGCATATAAAGACAATAGAAATACTTACAAATTGGTAATGGTTTTAAGCAGCGGCACCGCTAGAACAGTTTATATCGATGCTTATGGAAGGTGGATCCAAAAGAAGAAGCAGCACTAACTACTTTTACACGCTTCTTGTTTTCTATAGAATTGCGTATTACATTTGCCCCGTCTCAAAGGGGTGCCTTAAAAAGCTGAGATTATACCCAATGAACCTGGGCAGGTAATGCTGCCAAGGGACAAACGAATAAAAAGATCTAGCGAACCTTTTTATAAGTAGCGAGATGGTGCGGCTGCAAAGAGTTTAAAGCCTTGTCATTTCTCAATGTAAGGTATATAAATTACTGAAAATCAAATTTTAACTTAGAATAATAGCCCCTTTTATTCGTAATAATTTTTACGGATGAAAATTTATGCTTTTTCAATTGCTACCTTTTTTTGTTTTACAGTAGAATTATCTGCCCAACAACAAACAGATACTTTAGAAGGTAAAAAGGTTGTTTTAAGTGAGGTCGTTGTTGCGGCTTCTAGAGCAACAAACAAAACTCCGGTTACTTTTTCTAACATCAGAAAAGAAGACTTGCAAAAAGTTAATCTGGGTCAAGACATTCCTGTTTTACTAAACTATTTGCCATCCGTAGTTTCTACTACTTTTGATGGTACGGGAATAGGGTACTCAGATTTTCGTATTCGAGGAGCAGATAACTCTAGAATCAATGTTACTATTAATGGAATTCCCTATAATGATGCGGATAGCCAGACCAGTTTTTTTGTAAATCTCCAAGATTTTACTTCTTCTATTGAAAACATTCAGGTGCAACGTGGTGTTGGCACTTCTACCAATGGGGCAGGGGCTTTTGGTGCAAGTGTAAATATTTTAACGGATAATATTTCAGAAGATGCTTTTGGCCAGATTTCTAGTAGTGTAGGTAGTTTTGGAGCCAATAAAAACACTATTAGGTTTGGCACTGGTCTTCTCGGGAAACATTTTGCTTTTTCAGGCCGACTTTCAAAAATAGATTCCGATGGTTACATTAATAGAGCTTTTTCTGATTTACGCTCGTATTTTTTAGATGGTATATACAAAGACAAAAACACGCTACTAAAAGCATTGGTTTTTGGTGGCGAAGAGATTACAGGGCTATCTTTTTTTGGACAGAACGCTGCGGGAATTGAAGCTGACAGAAAATTTAATCCCGATGGGCTTTTTTTAGATAGCGATGGCAATGTACAGTTCTATGATGGCAATACAGACAACTACAAACAAGACCACTTTCAATTACACTTAACACAGCAGTTTAACTCAAACTGGACAGGTAACCTTTCTTTACACTACACCAACGGTAGAGGTTTTTTTGAACAATATATCGAAGGAGACCCTAGTTTTTTTAATGCTGATCTTAGTTTTTATGGACTTTCAAACTTTGAAGTCGGTGGCGAGGTCATTGACCGTTCTGATTTGGTGACCCGCAGACATTTGAACAGCGATTTTTACGGAACGGTATTTAGTTTGTTATACGACAAAGGCCCTTGGAATGCCGTATTTGGGGGGGCTTATAACTACTATGACGGGGATCAATTTGGCGAAATAACAGCAGCTGAATTTGCACAATTACCAGAGTTGCCTTTTCGATTTTATAATAATATTACCGATAAGAGTGATTTTAATATTTATACAAAGGCCACCTATCAGTTGAATGATAAACTATCGCTATTTGGTGATTTGCAATTGCGCATAGTAAATTATGGAGCTTCTGGTACTTTTTTCACTTTTGAACAAATTGCCAACTTAAATGTAAATGAAAACTATACATTTTTTAACCCTAAAGCAGGGCTTACCTACAGGCCTAATAATCAAAACAGTATTTATCTTTCTTACGCAAAGGGAAATCGTGAGCCTTCTCGGGTCGATTTTGAAACAGGAACTCCTGAGCCTGAAAGCTTAAACGATTTTGAATTGGGCTGGCGTTATGTATCGCCCAATTTTCAATTAAATGCGAATGTATATTATTTAGATTTTGAAAATCAACTGGTACTAACGGGTGAGCTGGATAATGTAGGTTTTCCTATACGCACCAATAGCGGACAAAGTTTTAGACTTGGTTTAGAGGTTGATGCTAATCTAAAGTTTAATAAGATTGTTATTAGACCTAATATTTCTATAAGTTCTAATAAAAATCAAAATTTTTTAGTCGACGATGGTGCAGGTGGTTTTACCAATATAGGAAATACAGACATTTCGTTTTCACCTAGTCTTATCGCGGGCAATGTATTCTCATATGCAGTTTCAGATAGTTTTAATGCTAGTCTTTTTTCTAAGTATGTTGGGGGGCAGTTTTTAACCAATGAAAACACTAATCCATTGGAGAGTTATTTTGTAAACGATGTGAACTTACAATATACAATTAGAGATATTTCTGTCCTAAAGTCGATTGTATTTACCGGGCAGGTAAATAATATTTTTGATGTGGAGTACGAAAATAACGGGTATGTGTTTTTTGGAGAATCGTTTTTTTACCCACAAGCGGGAATCAATTTCCTTTTAGGGGCGACGGTTAATTTTTAAAAAATGAAAAATTTTAGAGTTGCACTCGATTGGACAGCAAATACAAATCACAGTGGTTTTTATGTTGCCAAAGAGAAGGGCTGGTATGCGGACCAAGGCTTAAAGGTGGAATTGTTAACACCAGATGCGGACAATTACATGGTAACACCTGCAAAAAAAGTGGAACTCGGCTTGGCCGATGTAGCCCTTTGCCCTTTTGAGAGTGTTATAAGTTACAATACCAAATCAAAACCTTTTGAGGCTGTTGCCATTTCAGCCATTTTCAGGCAAGATATTAGTGCAATAGCGGTTCTTGAAGATAGCGGAATTGATAGGCCAAAAGCCCTAGATGGCAAATTGTACGCATCTTATAAGGCACGCTATGAGGACCATATTGTTTCTCAAATGATAAAAAATGATGGAGGTAAAGGTTCGTTACAACTGGCCTATCCCGATAAGTTAGGTATTTGGGAAACCTTGCTTTCGGGTACCTACGATGCAACATGGATTTTCACCAATTGGGAAGGAGTGCATGCCGAAGCAAAAGGGGTTAAACTGCGTTTGTTCAAAATGGCCGATCATGGTATTCCGTATGGCTATTCGCCAGTTTTAATGGCAGACAAAGAATGTGTAGCGAAGAATGAGGATTTATTCAAAAAATTTCTAGCGGCAACAAAAGCCGGGTTCTTATATGCTCAAAATCATCCAGATTTTGCCGTAACTTCTTTAGAGGCTTTTATATCGGAAAACGATAGGGGAATAGATTTGCTTCAAAGTCAACTCATGACCAATCCATTTTATGGTAATAAAACCAACTGGGGTATTTTAGAGCAAGACGAGGTAGAACGTTTTATAAATTGGTTACATGACAATGGTTTAGAAAAAGCTTCATTGGAATATCATGGTTTAGTCCACCCCGGACTTTTATAGTGCACTATATTTTCCATAACTTCATGGTACCATGTTTGAAAATAAGGATAGCATTCGCTGGGGTATAATCGGTTGTGGTAATGTGACCGAAGTTAAAAGTGGTCCCGCTTACCAAATTATAGAAGGTTTTGAGCTTTTTGGCGTGATGAGACGCAATCTGGATAAAGCTGAAGATTATGCCAAACGACACAAGGTTCCTTTTTATACAGATGATGCAAATGCGCTGATTCAGCATCCTGAGATAGATGCCATTTATATCGCAACGCCGCCAGACACTCATAAATTATATGGTTTGCAGGTTGCGACTGCTGGTAAACCCTGCTGTATTGAAAAGCCCATGGCACCAAACTATGCAGAAAGTTTGGCGATTTATAAGGCTTTTAAAGAAAAAGATATTCCCTTATTTCTTGCCTACTATCGGCGGTCGTTGCCACGATTCTTAAAAATTAAAGAATGGTTATCAGAGAGTATGATAGGGGAAGTACGTCATATCAAATGGTATAAAAGCAGAACGCCAAGTCCTTTAGATGTAAGCGGGGAATACAATTGGCGTACAGATGCCAAGATAGCCCCAGCCGGCTATTTTGATGATTTAGCAAGCCATGGCCTAGACCTTTTTATCTTTCTGCTAGGGGATATTGTAAAAGCAAATGGCTTTGCCACAAATCAACAAGGCTTATATTCGGCATATGATGCCGTGTCCGGTAGTTGGATGCATAAAAATGGAGTTATGGGTTCGGGCAGCTGGAATTTTGGGGCTAATGAGACAAAAGATAAGGTTGAAATCTTTGGCAGTAAAGGAGAAATTCGATTTTCAGTTTTGGGCGAAGAGCCCATTGAGCTAATTACACCTAAGAAAAAGGAGTCTTTAGTGATACCACATCCAAAGCATTTACACGAATTTCATGTTTTAAATATGAAACTGCACCTAGCCGGTAAAGAAATCCACCCTTCAACGGGAGAATCAGGGTTACATACAAGTTTGGTAATGAGTAAGATTCTAGGTCAAAATTGATATTGGCGTATTAGTTAGAGATGGTAACGATGTTACCACTCTGAAAGGTTCTGTAGAATAGCAAGTCGTAGTATCTATTGCCGTTGTCAGGCCTATTTAACTGCCCACCGGTAAAAAGGCTATACTCAAAATCTTCACAAGAGCACACCACATTTTGCCCTTGAATAGTCATTGTAGAGCAGTTGTTAGGAGTGTGGTTCGGACAACTGGCTTCAAAAGCTAGAAACGTATCAATACCTGAGCGCATAACAAAAGCTCCTCTGGTACCAACGCCATTATTGCCAACATAAACAGGATTTCCAATATTGTTCAGACCGTTGTAGAGCGGTAGATTCAGGTTTAAATCAAAACGAAATGATACTTCCTGTAAAAACGGATTTCTGTTTGAAGTATTCTTTTCACAAGAAATAAACAATAAGAGTAATACTAGTCCAAAAAAGGGTCTCATCAATAGTACTTTAGAGGCAAAAATGGCCAAAAATTATGTATATTTGCGTTAAATCCTCGCTAAAAAACTATAGAAATATAGCTGTAGCAGAGGATTTTTCGATTAAAACATAACATAAGACATTGGGAAAACAATTGCTGTTTTCTTCAATGTTCTTTTGCATAAAAATAAACGACATGGGCAAAGTATCTTACTACACACCGGAAGGGTTAAAGAAATTGCGCGAAGAATTAGATTATTTACGTGATATAGAGAGACCTAAGGCCTCACAGGCTATTGGTGAAGCTCGCGATAAAGGTGATTTATCTGAAAATGCAGAATATGATGCTGCAAAAGAGGCTCAGGGTTTGTTAGAAATGAAGATTTCTAAAATGGAAGAAACTTTGGCCAATGCCAGGCTTATTGATGAATCGCAATTAGATACCTCAAAAGTTTTGGTTCTTTCAACAGTGAAGTTAAAAAACCAAACCAATGGTATGGAAATGAAGTATACCTTGGTAGCCGAAAGCGAAGCCGATTTAAAAGCGGGAAAAATATCGGTAAACTCCCCAATAGGTCAAGGTCTATTGGGTAAAGCCGTGGGTGACGTTGCCGAAATAACCGTACCGAACGGAACTTTAAAGTTTGATATTTTAGAAATCACGCGTTCGTAATTATCAGGCTATAACTATCTGTTGATGGATAGTTCTTGGTCGAAAATCACTATATTTAATCCTATAGGTACAATAGGATTTTTATTTAAGCCAAAACCAATGCCAAGTATTTTTACGAAAATCATAAACGGTGAGATACCATGTTATAAAATCACTGAAGATGACGAATTCTTTGCTTTTTTAGATATTAACCCTAATGCTGTCGGCCATACACTCTGTGTACCCAAAAAAGAAGTAGATAAGATTTTAGATTTAGATGAGGCCACTTATATGGGTTTAATGGCCTTCAGCAGAAAAGTTGGAAAAGCCATCGAAGCAGCTATACCATGTAAAAGGGTTGGTTTAACTGTAATTGGGCTCGAGGTGCCTCATGTTCATGTCCATCTAATTCCTCTGCACAGCATGAAAAATGCTACATTTCAGTATAAAGAAAAACTAGAAACGTCGGGTTTTGAGGTTATTGCCGATAAAATTAGGGCAAACCTTACATAAGACTTTCTAAGTATAGATAAATTGCCGTTGCGATCAAGGAAAGTACTAAGAGTAGAATTACATAGAATAAAGTTGTAAAACGAACAGTTTTTTTATTTGGTTCGACCAATTTGTTGTAATAGTCAAAAACACGTTCTATATCCGGTGTCCAGTTAACAGGATAAATAAGAGAATAACACTTTTTGCACTTAATCTCATGGCTTACCTCGCCAGTAGTTTTATGGTAGAAGGCGTTGTAGGTATGTTTTTGATAAAAAGTAAGTTTTAGCTCCTGATTAAAACATTCAGGGCAATTGTTGGTAATCTCTGCATCTTTTAGCACTAGCTGTTTTTCCTTTGCCATGATTATACATTTGCTTTAAGGGAAATTTGCATGATTGTTCCTTCTTTACTTGACGAAAATACTTTAATTTTTCCTTTGTGGTACTCTTCGATTATCCTTTTAACTAGAGAAAGACCAAGTCCCCAGCCTCTTTTTTTAGATGTTACCCCTGGATTAAAGATATTCTGGAACTCACTCTTTACAATGCCATGCCCTGTGTCCGATATCATGATGTGGACAAAATTACCATGTCGCTCTATTTGTATGGCTATGTTGCCTTTGCCTCGCATCGCATCGATACCATTTTTCACCAAATTTTCAATACTCCAATTGTATAGCGGCGGATTTAATAGCACAGGAAGTTCTTCAATTTCAGAACTAAAAGAGAAATGGATGAGTTTAGAGCTTCTACGTTTTAAATATTGGTAGGCTTTTTCAGTTTCTTCAACGATATCGTGTACTTCTAAAGTTGGTATAGAACCTACCTTTGAAAAACGCTCTGTAATAGTCTGTAACCTCGAAATATCCTTTTCAATTTCTTTTGTAATATCAGGATTTATATTTTCAGATTTTAAGAGTTCGTTCCAACCTAAAAGTGAGGTGAGGGGCGTGCCAATTTGGTGTGCGGTTTCTTTGGCCATACCTGCCCAGACCTTGTTTTGTTCTGAAGCTTTATTGGTCTTGAAAAAGAAAAATATAACCGCTGCGAACAGAAAGATAATGAGCAATAAGGCTATTGGGTAATACTTGAGTTTATTCAAAACATCAGAATTGCCATAATATAACATAGCTAGCTCTTCACCCTTATAAGACATGGCTATAGGCTCATTCTCTTTGCTGAATTTTTTTATTTTCTTTTGAAGTTTTATAGCGTCTTCTTCTAGCGCCTTTGGCATGTTGTGTGTTTTTACAGTACCATCTTTATTGACTAAAATCATGGGAGTAGATGAGTTGTTCTGTAAAATTTGTACGGGCAGGTTCCCTAATTCTTGATCAACGGGAGAATTATCAATTTCAGCTTGGGCCGCCGCCCAATTTTCTATTTTCAAGCGTTCTTCTTGCTTAAATTTTTCAAAGAAAATGTTAGTGTTCCACAGAATGAGGCTTACAATAACGAATGCTGAAATCAGTAAAATGATATTCGAAGTCCTGCGTTTTGGATTGAATTCCATTAAAAGGTCAATATTGTATTTAAAGATAACGCAAAAAGACTGGAATTGTTGAAAAGGAGTTCATAAACTCTTTTCTAAAAGTGATGCTTTTCATGTATTTTTGACCCTTATATTAAAGATAAGCGCATGGAAGTTCAGGGAAGAATAAAAATGATCGGGGAAACCAAAACTTTTGGTAATAATGGTTTTAGAAAAAGAGAGTTGGTGGTTACTACCGAAGAGCAATACCCACAACATATTTTGGTTGAATTTGTTCAAGACAAATGCGACCTGTTGAACAACTATGCTGACGGACAAATGGTAAAGGTGAGTATTAATCTAAGAGGTAGAGAATGGGTAAACCCTCAAGGTGAAACCAAATATTTCAACTCTGTTCAAGGATGGCGCATAGAAAATCTTCAACAAGAAAATACAACTGAAAACATGCCTCCCGTTCCACCAATGGAAGCTTTTGAGCCAGCAGACAATATTAATGAAGAAGACCACGACGACCTTCCGTTCTAAGGAGTGGCCATCACCAAGCTTATAACACATCTGTTTAGAAGGTATTTGCCTTCACCCTTTACAATTGCAGTGTTATTGACATTGCTTACAATAATTCTTGCCATTGTTTTTACTGAAAATACTACAGGAGATAGCCACATAGTTGCTATTTTTTCGTACTGGGAGAATGGAATTTGGAATAACGGTCTTTTGGTATTTGCTTATCAAATGATGTTGATTCTGGTGTTGGGGCATGTACTGGTTTTGAGTAAGCCAATGGAGCGGTTGATTCTTAACATCACTAAACATGTAAAGAATACTTCAAATGCCGCAGTTTTGGTTGCCTTATCAACAATGTTGGTATCTTTTTTCAATTGGGGGCTAGGACTTATTTTTGGTGCAATCCTCGCGAGAAAGGTTGGCGAGTATGCCCAAGAAAATAATATACCGATCAACTACCCTCTAATAGGTGCATGCGGTTATGTAGGGTTAATGGTATGGCACGGGGGCATTAGTGGTTCGGCTCCCATCAAAGTTTCTGAAGAAGGCCATCTTAAAGCTTTGCTGGGTGATGTGACCACAACCGATATCATGACCCAATTACCGACATCCGTTTCTACTGCACTTACGGTTTTTAGCTACTCGAACCTCAGTATATTTTTCACGGTTTTGGTCGCAATTTCATTTTTGGTGTATTTTTTAGGGAAAAGAGTTGCCCCGAGTACAATGGCACTTAATAAATATCAATTTAAGTCTTCAGATAAGGAAAATCATGTAGGAGCCGAAAAATTAGATCATTCAAAGAGCTTTGCAATGCTATTTGGCATACTGATATTAAGTGTTTTTTTAATTCAATATCTACCTGCTATACGCACTCTAAATATTACGCCGAATATGCTCAACTTTTTTATGTTCGGTATGGCAATCATACTTCACGGAAGTTTTAAGAGCTTTTTACTTGGTGTTGAAGAAGCCATTGGTGATGTTTCGGGTATCCTTATTCAGTTTCCATTGTATTTTGGAATTATGGGCATTATGGGAAGCAGCGGTATGATCAATCAAATCTCTGATTTTTTTGTATCCGTAAGTACGACTACCACCTTACCAATTTTTACTTTTTTCAGTGCTGGCCTTGTTAATATTTTTGTACCCAGTGGCGGCGGTCAATGGGCAGTTCAAGGGCCGCTGGTATTACAATCGGCATTGGCACTGAATGTGCCATTGCCTAAGGCAATTATGGCACTGGCATACGGTGATCAAATTACAAATATGCTTCAACCTTTTTGGGCACTGCCTTTATTGGGTATTACAAAACTTAAAGCCAAAGAAATTCTACCTTATACACTTTTATTTATGCTTGTTGGTGGTATTATTTACATTGCAGGGTTGCTTATTTTCTAGAGGCTATTCCATAACTTTATGAAAAAATTGCACCCTTGGATAATAGTGGCAAAAATCGCCCTTTATTTTTTTTAAATGACCGTTTGGAGTTTCCACCCTTGGAGACTGCAAATGAAGATGGTCTTCTGGCCGTTGGTGGCGATTTATCACCCGAACGCTTACTGCTAGCGTACAAAAAAGGTATTTTTCCGTGGTTCAATGAAGACGCTTTAATTCTATGGTGGAGTCCAGATCCGCGAATGGTCTTATATCCTCAGAAACTTAAGGTTTCTAAAAGTATGCGAAAAGTACTTAAAAGCAATCAATTTAAGGTCACACAAAATACTTGTTTCCGTGCGGTAATAGAGCAATGTGCCCAACTAGTTCGTAAAGGACAGGAAGGTACTTGGATTACCCCAAAGATGATCGATGCCTATTGTACACTTCATGAAAAAGGCTTCGCAAAATCTTATGAGGTGTGGCAAAAAGATAAACTTGTTGGTGGCCTGTATGGTATTGATTTAGGTCATGTTTTTTGTGGTGAAAGTATGTTCAGTTTAGTGTCTAATGCATCTAAAGTTGCCTTTGTAAATTTGGTGGAGGAATTTAAGGATCAGGGAGGAAAACTAATTGATTGCCAGGTTTACACCGAACATTTAGAAAGTTTAGGAGCCGAAGAAATGGGCAGAAAGGCTTTTGAAGAAGTATTACAGGGAAATGTTTAGGCCTGTTAAAAAAAACAGTACCTGTTCAAGGTCTTGGCTATAGTCTTCTAAACGATATTCCGAGCCTATTTGAAACTTAGTTTTTTCGCTAAGTTTCCATCCAAAATTTAATGTAAAACGAGTATCATATTGGGGCTTTGAAGTTGAAACACTTAAGAGC
>CAYGUZ010000015.1:1590-13824 GCA_964353215.1 uncultured Flavobacteriaceae bacterium | reverse complement strand
GTATAAAGTCCTTTTTTTGTTCCTTTTTTTAGCTTTGCCAACCATTGCCCAAGAGGCGCAAGAGACTGATGATAAAAAAGCGATAACTGCCGTTTTAACTGCGCAACAAGAGGCTTGGAATAATTATGATATTGAAACCTTTATGGAAGGCTATTGGAAATCTGAAGAGCTAAAATTTTATGGCACCGGTGGCGTGGTAAAAGGGTGGCAAAGTACCTTGGAACGCTACAAAAAGAGTTACCCAAGTAAGGAACACTTTGGAAAACTTCGTTTTGTATTGAACGATATTTCAAAAATCAATGAAGGGGCATATTCGGTAATGGGGGAGTATTATCTCACCCGAAAAGTGGGTAACACCAATGGCATCTTTATGCTCATATTAAAGAAAATGGATAGCGAATGGAAAATTATTGCAGATACCTCGGCTAAGGTAAATTAATCTACAAACACCAAACATACCGGACTTGGCACTTTGTATTCTTTCAGAAATTCTAAAGTACCTTTCTCTAAGTCTCTTTTAAAAACAGCAATATTATCGCTTTTTTGATTTCCCACTAATACGAATTTTCCACTTGGGTCCAATGTAAAATTACGAGGAGAATTCCCTTTTGTAGATTCGCTCCCCACCAAAGTTATTTTGCCAGTTTCAGCAGCTACAGAAAAAATGACGATAGTGTTTTTACCACGGTTAGAACTATATAAAAACTTACCATCAGCTGACAAATGAATATCTGCACACCATTTTGGGTCATCGTTGGTCGCCTCGGTTTGAATTTGATTGTAACTGCCTTCGTCATCTCTTTTTAAAACAGAAATAGTTGCATTAAGTTCGTTAAGCACATACAGGTAATTTTTGTTTTCGCTAAAAACAAAATGACGCGGACCAGAACCTTCGCCCATAGCAATCGTATTTTGGTGTGCAGGCACCCAACCATATGTTTGCTTTGAATAGCGCTTTAAAGCATTCAACCCCAAGTCGGCAACAAAGAGTCCGTCTTCATTAAAATGTGCCTTATGAACATGCGGCTTTGCCAACGTATCGGCAGTTCTGTGGTATATAATTTGCCTATCCCCCAAACTGCCATCTTCTTCCAAATCGAAAATTGCAAGATTACCGCCAGAATAGTTGGAAACTGCTATCTGGCCATTGCTAGAAACGGCAACGTGACATGGATTAGCTCCGCCAGAACCTTTACTATTAAGCGTGTTTAATTTACCCTTATCCAATGAAAAAGAGGTCACACCACCCCCTAAGGAATCATAATCTGCTGTTTCTTGTACAGCAAACAAATTCTTTTTATCCTTTGAGATTGCCAAAAAAGACGGATTAGGCAGTTTTGCCTTTAATTCTAGGGAGTCTAGTTCACCTGTTTCAGGGTTAAACTGTAAAGCGTAGATACCTTCGCTTGAACCATCGGTATACGTGCCAACAAATAAGGTTCGTGTTTGTGTTGGTTTATTATTTTCAGAGCAGCCCATAACAAATACAAATATTGTTAGTACTATAAAAAACTTTTTCATTCTTCGTTTCAATTTGGAAATATTAAAAATAAAGAAACTTAAACTAAAGTGGCTTTAATTTCCTTTCTAAGATAAAGTCCTGTAACAATGGTCGCCAAAACATCGGCAATGGGGAAGGAAAGCCAAATACCAAGTTCCCCAAAATAATTGGGTAGAATTAGTATTAAAGGAATAAAAAAGAAGCCCTGTCTGGTGAGGGTCAAAAGTAATGCGGGTATCGCCTTACCGATCGCTTGAAAATACGCTGCGCCAATGAGTTGCAAAGCGATGATAGGTGTAGCTGCAAACACCCATCTTATGGCATTTGGAGTGTGTTCTAGAACAAAAGTGTTCACTAATTTATCTTCTGTAGGTAAATCAGCCCGGTTGCTTAAAAAAAGTGAGGTCAGTGCTTCTGGGAAAATCAATAAGCCAAGAAACACGATACTGCCCAAAACGGAAGCATACTTTGTGGCGGTGTATATAGTCTCTTTTACCCTATCATATTTTTCAGCACCGTAATTAAACCCTGCAATAGGTAAAAACCCTTGTGTGATTCCAAACACAGGAAATAAAGCGAACATCAAAATGCGACCGATAATGGCATAGACCGCTATCATTGCTTCTCCACCTAAGTTGAATAGAATGTTGTTCATGAGTAGATAGGTAAAACTAATTACGGCTTGCCTCGCTAAAGTGACAAAACCAAGAGACCCTATTTCTTTCAGAATGGGTATATTAAAACCTAAGTGCCCTAAATTGATCTTTAACTCAGAATTTTTAGAGAGAAAGAAGTACAGCGCATAGCTAAAAGACATCAAATACGCTGTTGTAGTGGCCCATGCCGCCCCTGCCATACCCATATCAAAAACATAAATGAGCAAATAGTCCATAAAAAGGTTGGCCACAGAAGGAATTATCATGGCATTCATGGCAAATTTAGGCTTACCTTCGGCCCGCATCACATTATTGCCCATCATGGTATAGGCCAAAAATGGAACGCCATATAAAATAATGACATAGTAAACTTTTGCAGGCTCAAAAATGCTTCCTTTTGCCCCAAAAATCGGTATCAAATCATTTACATAAATCAACCCAAGAATCACCATATTTATGGTCATTACAAAAGTCAGCGTAATTTGATTGCCAAAGGTTTTTAATGCTTTTTCACGATCAGCTGCCCCCAAGGCACGAGAAATGATACTGGATCCCCCGACACCAATCGACATTCCTAAAGCCGCAATAAAAAAGGTAATTGGCAGCACCACACTGATCGCGGCAATGGCAATGGAACCTATCCATTTGCCTACAAAGACAGAATCAATCAGCACGTTTAAAGACATCACCAAAATACCGATGGCCGCCGGCACCGATTGTTTTACCAAAAGTTTACCAATGGGTCGTATGCCAAGTTCGTCCGAAGAGATGTTTGCCATTATACTGGCAAGGTTTCCTTAGCTTCCCATTCGTTGATCCATTTTGCCATTAAAGCTACCCAACTATCGTTATCGTTTAGGCAAGAGATATGTTTATAATGTTCCCCACCGGCTTCTTCAAATTGCTCCTTACCTTCCATGGCAATCTCTTCTAAAGTTTCCAAACAGTCGCTCACAAAAGCAGGTGTGATCACCGCCAAACGTTTTTTACCTTCTTTGGCAAAACGTTCAAACTCATAATCGGTGTAGGGTTTTAACCATGGGTCGCCAGCCAATCTGGACTGAAAAGATGAACTTACTTTATCTTCTGGCAATCCTAAATATGCTTTTACCAATTCGGTAGTATCATAGCATTGATGACGGTAACAAGTGTGGTGTGCTACGGAATTTATACTACAACAAGAACCATCTATCTTACAGTGAAATTTCGTCGGATCCGATTTACGTATATGGCGCTCAGGGATACCATGATATGAAAACAAAATATGGTCGTATTCGAAGTCTTTTAAGCCCTCGGCGATACTTTCTGATAGTACTCTTATATAATCTTCATTACTGTAGAAAGCGGGCATTGTCGTGATTTTCATCTCCGGAAAATACTTTTGTTGATCTTCCATAGCCTTTACCACGACCGTTTCATAAGAAGACATCGCGTAATGCGGATATAATGGCACCAACAATACCTCGTCTACATTTTGATTTTTAAGATCTTGAAGACCTTCTTTAATACTCATAGACCCATAACGCATGCCCAAAGCGACCGGCAACTCTGTATGTTCCCTTACTTTCTTTGCAAATCGTTTAGAAATTACAATCAAAGGCGAACCCTCATCCCACCAAATTTTTGAATAGGCCTTAGCTGATTTTTTTGGTCTAGTTTGCAGAATGATTCCGCGAACCAATAAATTACGCAATAACGGTGGAACGTCTATTACGCGACCATCCATTAGAAACTCATCTAAATAAGGTTTAACATCTTTTGGCGTAGGGCTATCAGGCGAACCCAAATTGACCAATAAAACTCCTTTCATCAGTATTTTTTTAAAACCTTAAAAATACAACAGCAACTTGATTTTATATTTAAAAGCATAAATAAGTTTTGTTATTACCGCATAGAGAAAGCCGATTATCGCTTTTGATGTATTTTAGTAGTATGATTCGGAATCTTCTTTTAGTTCTTTCTTTTGGGATTTTCGCCATTTCTTTTGCCCAAATAACCTGTTCACCGGCAGATAGGGCCCTTTTCAATATCAAGATGGAAAGCCTAAAAGATATCAAAGCACCTACTTTAGGCGATAGTATTGTAGAAATCGGCACCTCTTTTTTGGGTACGCCATATGTTGAAAAAACTTTGGAAATCGGGCCCAACGAATCATTGGTCATTAATCTCAAAGGATTGGATTGTACCACATTTGTGGAAAATGTTTTAGCCTTTACAGCAACCCTTGATACTAGTGAAAAACTATTAACAGATTTTGCCAAAAATCTAGAAACCATTCGGTATAGAAATGGAGATTTAGACGGTTATCCATCTCGTTTGCATTACTTTACAGATTGGATACGGGACAATGAAAAAATAGGTTTGGTAAAAGATATTACCACAGATTTAGGTGGCATTAAACTAGAAAAACCTATTAATTTTATGGGTACACATCGTGATTTATATCCTTTCTTAAAAGACGATGAAAATTTTAAACGAATACAAGAAACCGAAGCGGAACTAGCGAAAGAAGTTCTTTGTTATTTACCCCAAAACGAAATTCAAAATCAAGAACATCAAATTCAGTCTGGTGATATTATCGCTTTAGCTACTTCTATAAAAGGTTTGGATGTGACCCATACCGGTTTCGCTATAAAACAGGCGAATAGTAGAATCCATCTGCTGCATGCTTCAAGCTCGGGAGCCGTAATAATCACAAAGGAACCCTTGATAGATTATCTTAAAAAAATTAAAAGCAATATTGGAATTATAGTAGCTAGGCCTCTTTAGCAAGTATCAATCTAAAATAAATTCGAAGGCATTCTTCATCAATTGCACAAATTCGGCATCTGAATACTTGTTTTTTGAATGCCCCATACTGGTGTAAAAACTGATTCCGCCATCTGGTCTTGCCCAATAGTGGGCGGTCATTCTAGCATCGTCATACGAATTGTCGCCCGTATCGGAAACACGCAACAATTCTGTAAAAGAGCTATTGAGGTAACCCCCTTCCCAATAATACCATTCCTCATTATCATCCCAAGGAAAAGAAATCATTTTGGTCAGTTCAGCGTTTTGATTTTCAACGGTGACCGTTGCGCCAAAATTATTTGCAGTATGGTTAGGGCCGTTTCTTACACTACAACCTGTAATATGCTCAGCATACCAATCCCATTCACCTTTTCCGCCTCCATTGACCGTTCCGGCCGTGCTGTGCCCATAGGAGTCACTTGCTGCATGATTAGAAATGAAATTTCCTCCTTGTGCCGCATAAGCCTCTACCACATTTCGTTGAGCGCTATTTAGCGTGTTTCCAGAGGTGTTCGTAAAGAAAATAATATCAAAATTATTAATGCTTTCTTGGTCGTCAAAAATAGAAGCATTGTCACTAACCTCAACAGTAAAACTAAGATCATTGCCTATTTGGTTGACCATTACTACAGATTCTTCTTTAGTATTGTGATTAAAGCCCGAGGTTTTCGTGAAAACTAGAATTTTAGAGGTACTCGTTGAATCGTCATCATTGACGGGGTCATCCCCAGACTGTTCTCCAGTAACCTCTTCGATCATGGGCGTTTCAGGATTTGAACAGGAAAAGAACACGACTAGGGTCAATAGATACGCTAGGGGTAAAAAGGTAGATTTCATAATGTGGGGCTTTTCTACTAATAGATACGTTAGCACCCGATCACTTGGTCTATATTACCCGTAAAATTGTGAAATCTACTTTCCCAATCCGCTATGAACGCTTTAAACACCAAGATATGGCACCTAACAGATGCCGCCTAAAGTCAGGCTCGGCATATGATTCGTTGGTATGTCCTCCACCGGTATAATAAGCGCGCCCTCCATCAAATTCATGATACCACGCTATCGGATGATTCTCACCATTTGTGCCTCCCTCATAACTGGTTTCGTCTAGATTCATTACCACGGTAACATCACGATTCAAGTTTTTAAAGTTGTACCACTCATCTGTGCGCTTTATGGTATCATCTAGGTGGGCGGTCGAGCTATGTGTTTTGGTCAAAATATCGATCTTAGCTTCTCTAACATTTGGGTCATTTGGATGGCTTTCAAAATAGCCTCCTACCAGTTTCCCGTACCAAGGCCAATCATACTCCGTATCCGTAGCGGCATGAATGCCAAGAAAACTGCCACCAGCTTTTATATAGTTCTCAAAAGCAGTTTGCTCGCTTTCATCCAAAACATCCATAGTAGTGCTTAAGAATACCACCAGTTGGTAATTTACCAAATTTTCTGGGCTAAAATCTTCCGAACTTTCTGTGCGTAGCACAATAAAATTATTTTTACGGCCCATTTCGCGCAAGGCTTTTACCCCAGTCGAAATACTTTCATGCCTATAACCTTCGGTCTTTGTAAATACCAATACTAAATCTGGCTTTTTTGGCGGTATTTCATTCTTAGTTTCTTGTCCGTTTGCGGTCATAACAACACAAAAGATTGTTATAACTATTGATTTGATGAATTTCATTTTTCTTAAAAGTGTTTATGTGGTTGAAGTTAAATATTTTTTAGGTGTGGTTCCGTATTTCTTTTTAAAGGATGCTATAAAATGACTTGCCGTACTATAGCCTATTTTTAGGCCTACCTCATTCACATTATACCTTCCGGTTTCTAACATTTTACGGGCATATTCCATCTTATAATCAAAAAGGAAGCCAAAAACGGAATCTCCATAAATTTGTTTGAACCCTTCCTTTAATTTCTTTAAGCTTAGCCCGATTTCTTCAGAAAGTTCCGTCAAAGTCGGCGGTTCAGACATTCGCGCAATCATGATTTCTTTTGCCTGTCGTATGCGCCGTACATTGTCTTCATCTGCCAAATAAGGGCACTGCTCTAAATCTGCATCTTCGGTCTTATTAAAATACAACGATATTAATTCGTAAACCTTGCCCTTTACATATAGACTTTTTATAGATGGATGTAGACTGTAATTCATTAGTTGACTTAAAACAACAGCCATTGCAGGGGTAAGCACCTCTTGAGAATAATACTTCTTTTCACTGTTGCCATCACTTAAAAACGGAATGTAATCGGCCTCGGAAGAAAAAAGGGAATGAAATTTTCGAATCGTCATCACTACGGAGAGCAACCATGAATCTGGTTCTAAAACCACATTTAAAGGCAAATCTTTCTGTGTGTTATAAAGCAACAAAGAGTTTTCTTCAGAAACCTCAAGGGCATAGGCACTATCGTTAAATAAAAATTTAGCATGCCCTTTTAATGAAAAGTGAAACTGAATAAAGGTACTGTCTATACCTCTCTCGATTCGCTTTAATTGGGTTGTATCATTCTGAATTTTAAGTACATAGAAGTCTTGATCAATTAAAACTTCATCATAAGAACCTTGAGCGATATTTTCTTTCATTCTTTGATCTTCAAAGTACAAATATAATTATTTAGAATTACTCTAAACAGTAGAATCTTTCAATAATTTTATCAATAAAAACAGTGTTTCACAAAGAATTGGCCCAAAAGTGCCTTTAAAACTCCTTTTGTTGTTATTTATAGTACCGCTAGCGTTATTTTTTGATTATAGGTGATCGTACTTTTGCAACGCTGTTTCAGTACAATGAAGAATTACCATCTCTCAAAACATAGCTCTTTTTACGCAATTGGCTTAAGCTATAAAAAAGCAGATGCCGAAGTTCGCGGCAAGTTCAGCCTAGATGTACCCAAGATAGATGCTATAACCCTTGATGCCAAGAAAGAAGGTGTTGAAGGCCTAATGGCTATTTCAACCTGCAATCGTACAGAGCTTTTCGGTTTTGCACAGCACCCTTTTCAATTGATCCAGTTGCTATGTAAACATACCAAAGGCACTGTTGAAGAGTTTCAAGAAGTGGCCTATGTGTACAGAAATCATGATGCTTTTAATCATTTATTTCATGTAGGCACCGGATTGGACAGTCAAATTCTTGGAGATTTTGAAATTATAAGCCAAATAAAGCAAAGCTTTTATAGATCCAAAAAACACGGAATGTCAAATCCGTTTTTAGAACGGTTGTGTAATTCGGTTATTCAGGCAAGCAAACGTATTAAGAACGAAACCGAGCTATCTAGTGGAGCGACCTCTGTTGCCTTTGCATCGGTAAAATATATCCTGAATACCATTCCTGATATTTCAGAAAAAAACATTTTACTTTTTGGTACTGGAAAAATAGGTAGAAATACCTGTGAAAATCTCGTTAAGCATACTGATAATTCACATATTACCTTAATCAACCGAACCAAGGAAAAGGCGGAGGCCGTTGCCGGTAAATTTCAATTGGTGGTTAAAGACTATGGTGATCTGCAAGCCGAAATTCGAAAGTCCGATATTTTAGTAGTGGCCACTGGAGCGCAATTGCCTACGATATCAAAAGCCATTGTACATTCTAAAAAGCCTTTATTGATTCTTGATTTATCCGTTCCTAAAAATGTGCACGATGATGTCATGGAGCTGGACAATGTCACTCTAGTACATCTAGATCAGTTATCGCAAATTACTGATGAGACCCTTGCCAATAGAAAGGCATACATTCCAAAAGCACAGGCCATAATCGACGAGGTAAAAACCGAGTTCATCAAGTGGCTGGAAACGCGAAAATTCGCCCCTGTAATCAATGCATTAAAAGAGAAGTTGATGATGATGAAGGAGGAAGAATTGGACTTTCACTCTAAAAAACTTACCAATTTTAATCAAGAACAGGCAGAATTGGTCTCAGAACGCATCATTCAAAAAATTACCAAGCAATTTGCCAATCACCTCAAAAAACCCGAGGTAGATACCGATGACAGTTTAGCGCTAATTCAAAAAGTGTTTCAGCTTGAAATAGATTCCAAATGAGCAAAGTAATTCGTATTGGAACTCGCGATAGCGAATTAGCACTTTGGCAAGCCACGACCGTACAGCAAAAATTAGATGAACTGGGCTTGAACACCCAATTGGTGCCAGTAAAATCCACCGGAGATTTAGTGCTAGACAAACCACTCTATGAATTGGGCATTACCGGAATTTTCACAAAGACCCTCGATGTCGCCTTATTGAAAGGTGACATCGATATTGCGGTACATTCCATGAAAGATGTGCCCACGCAGCTACCAAAGGGTATTGTTAAGGCGGCAGTTCTTGAAAGAGCCGCTACCCAAGATATTCTTGTGCATCTGGGTACGGACTTTTTGAAAGGAAAAGGTACTATTGCCACAGGTAGTCTGCGAAGAAAAGCCCAGTGGTTACACCGCTATCCCAATCACTCCGTAGTCGATTTACGAGGTAATGTAAACACTCGCCTTTTAAAACTCATTGAAAATGGATGGAACGGGGCAATATTCGCCAAAGCGGGCCTTGAACGCATAAAGCTATTGCCAAAAGATGCGGTGCTCTTAGATTGGATGACTCCTGCCCCTGCACAAGGGGCAATGCTGATTGTTGGTCTGGAGAAAGAAAAAGAAATACTAGCACAAATCGAACCATTAAATCACCACGAAACTGATATATGCACTTCAATTGAGCGAGAATTTTTGAGAACCCTGGAAGGCGGTTGTACCGCGCCCATCGGTGCATTAGCCGAAATTAAAGACCAAACAGTATATTTTAAAGGTTGCTTACACTCTTTAGATGGCCAACAACAGCTAGAAACCTTGAAAGAATGCGCTATTGAGCAGGTAAAGGATTTTGGCACACAATGTGCCCTAGAGATTTTAGAGAACGGCGGTCAAGCCTTGATGGAAAGCATAAAAGATGAACTCAATACTATCCACTAGACTATTGTCTGCTTCCCAGAAAGAGTTATTGCTTAATGCAAAGCAAAATTTTGTGGACTATAATGCCATATCCATTGAGTATTTACCCATTGAAATTGCCGAAGAATTCAACAACTATATCTTCACTAGCCAAAATGGCGTAAAAGCTTTTCTTAAAAGTATGCACCACCCTGATAGTTATACTAAAAATGTGTTTTGTGTAGGGGAGAAGACAAAATTATTGCTGAAGGAAAACAACTTAAAAGTACTTGAAACAGCAGAAAACGCCTTAAAATTGAGTAAAATTATAGTCGAAAAATATAAAAACAGCTCTTTTTTTATTTTATCCGGTAATTTAAGAAGGCCAGAGCTATCAGAGGTATTCAAAAATAATAATGTTCGGTATAAAGAAGTGGTTTGCTATAATACTACTCTAAATTATAAGCGTTTTGAAAGCACTTTTGACGGCATTCTATTTTTTAGTCCAAGTGGTGTAATGAGTTTTACCAAAGAAAACAGTTTAGCCACTAGCTGGGCTTTTTGTATTGGAAAAACAACTGCCGAAGAAGCCAAAAAACATACCGACCAGGTGGTCATTGCCAACAGACCAACCGTAGAAAACGTATTGGTACAAGCCATTAAACACTTTAATTCCCCCTTTATTCATGGGAATTCAAAAAAGTAAGCAACTATGATCAAAAACGATTTATTCTTAAAAGCCTTAAAAGGAGAACCCGTAGATAGACCTCCGGTATGGATGATGCGCCAAGCGGGGCGTTACCTACCGGAATTTATGGCGATTAAAAAGAAATATGATTTTTTTACGCGATGCCAAACCCCAGAACTGGCCTCTGAAATTACGATCCAGCCCATTAAACGCTATGGTATGGACGCCGCTATTCTTTTCAGTGACATTCTGGTCATTCCGCAAGCCATGAATATCGAGGTAGAAATGAAGCCTAATTTTGGGCCCTATTTGCCAAATCCGATACGAAAGCCAAAAGACTTAGATAGTGTTATTGTGCCAGACATTCAAGACACTTTGGGGTACGTCATGGATGCTATAAAAATGACCAAGGAAAAATTGAATGATGAAATTCCACTTATTGGCTTTGCAGGTTCACCATGGACTATTTTGTGCTACTGTGTGCAGGGGCAAGGAAGCAAGAATTTTGATCTGGCAAAGGGATTCTGCTTTACACAACCCGCAGCCGCACATCAACTACTTCAAAAAATAACCGATACCACCATAGCCTATTTAAAAGAAAAAGTAAAAGCGGGGGTCAATGCCGTTCAAGTATTTGATTCTTGGGGAGGAATGTTGTCACCGACGGATTATCAAGAATTCTCCTTTCAATACATTCAACAGATAATTGATGCCTTAAAGGACGAAGCCCCGGTAATAGTTTTTGGCAAAGGGTGTTGGTTCGCTCTAAATGATATGGCAAAATCTGGTGCTTCTGCATTAGGTGTCGACTGGACCTGTTCCGCTAGAAACGCGCGATATCTCAGTGGTGGTAAAATTACATTACAGGGCAACTTTGATCCATCAAGATTACTTTCTCCACCTACTGAAATTAAAAAGATGGTCCATCAAATGATCAATGAGTTTGGAAAAGACAACTATATCGTGAACCTTGGTCATGGTATTTTACCTAATATTCCCCTAGAAAATGCAGGCGCCTTTGTAGCCGCCGTTAAAGAATATACCGTTTAAGATATTTATGCCAGTGGACTTCGATAATTACAGCATTGCACCCATCCACATGAAGGATGCATGGCGTTTGTGCGATTTAATGGTATCGAATGCAGGTCGGTTTGCCAACTACTTTCCAGACACCTTAAAAGTAAATCTTAATCCAACACTTTCAAAATTGTTTGTTGAGAAAAAGGCAAAACAATTTGATTTAAAAGAAGAATACCTTTTTACAATAAAAGAAAATACCGAAAGAAATATTATTGGCTTAATCTATGTAAAAGAACTTCTAAAAAAAGAAGGACAGGGCGAACTGGCCTATTGCATCGGTTACCAATATGCCGGAAAAGGAATCATTACAAAAGCGGTTGGTAAAATTATTGATTGGGCTTTTAAAGAGGCAGGGCTATGCACCTTACAAGTAATTGCAAATCAGAATAATATTGCAAGCACAAGGGTCGCAGAAAAGAACGGTTTTATTTGGCAAAGAACTTTTCCAAAAAACTTTCAATTGCCAAATGGAGAATTCGTTGATATGGAACTTTATAAAAAGGGAACTCTATGAACCTTTTTAAAACCATAAAGCGAATTAATTTTACAAGCTTTTGGCAGCTTGTGCTGCTAGGTATTAAAAATCCGTTCTTTATTTATCC
>CAYGUZ010000015.1:0-1580 GCA_964353215.1 uncultured Flavobacteriaceae bacterium | reverse complement strand
CCAAAATACCCCGGCAAATGCCTTTAGACATGCATTCTGGAATTATTTAATAGCCAAGAAATGTACCAAATGGTCTAAAAAGACAGGTTGCATTCTCAATTGGGTAAAAAACATAACCGATTGGCACGAAAACGCATTTCGGAATAGGGAAATAGCCCGAAAAATGGATTTACACAATAACCATGTTGGGCGTTGGCTTTTTAATAAACATAAAGACAAGAGAGTTGACGAAGTAATTCAAATTGTGTTGGAACTGAGCAAAAAGTCCATTAAAATTACCAAACAGGTTTCTTTAGAACAACATCAATTTTCATTGGTTCATCTAACGGATTAATTATGAAGGATAAATTCTATAATTACATACAACGACTTCAGAACACCATCACTTCTAAACTTGAAGAAATTGACGGTACAGCCAAGTTTCAAGAAGATATTTGGAAGAGACCGGAAGGTGGCGGGGGAAGAACACGTGTTATTGAAAACGGTGCCGTTTTTGAAAAAGGAGGCGTAAACATTTCTGCAGTACATGGTGCCTTACCTGAAAGCATGCAAAATTATTTTGGGGTAAAAGATGCCGACTTTTTTGCTTGTGGTTTAAGTCTGGTTTTGCATCCAAAAAATCCAATGGTGCCCACAGTGCATGCAAATTGGCGCTATTTTGAAATGTATGATAAATCGGGAAAGTTGGTCGATCAGTGGTTCGGTGGCGGGCAAGACCTTACCCCCTACTACCTTTTTGAAGAAGACGCCACTCACTTTCATGCCATTTGCAAAGAAGCCTGTGATAAGCATGATCCCAATTTTTACAGCACGTATAAAAAGCGATGCGATGCGTATTTTTGGAATGCCCATCGTAATGAAGCAAGAGGCATAGGCGGTCTATTTTTTGATTACTGCAAACCAAATAAAGAAATGGGCATTGAAGCGTGGTATAACTTTGTGACAGAGGTCGGCAACAGCTTTTTAAGTAGTTATATACCAATTGTTACAAAACGCAAATCGATAGCTTACAAGGAATCTCAGCGTGATTGGCAGGAAATTAGGCGCGGGCGTTACGTAGAGTTTAATCTAGTGCATGACAAAGGCACTTTATTCGGTTTGCGTACAAATGGTCGCATAGAAAGTATTTTAATGAGTCTTCCGCCCCATGTGCAATGGAAATACGACCACCATCCTTCAAAAGACAGTGAAGAAGAAAAATTGATTCTGGTTTTAAAAGAACCCAAAGAATGGGTTTAAACCTGTAATTTTAAGAAAAGTCAAAAGATGAAAAAAGCAGTTCATATTCTAGGTCTTCTATTGCCCATTGTTCTTTTTTACGCTTGTAATGAAATTACCGCTGAGCAATTTGTATTAACAGATGACAATACTCCTTTGCATAGTATTTCATATAAATATTGGTATCCACAAGAAAGTAAAACCCTAAAAAAAGATGACATTTTTGTAGTTGAAAACGCGAAAAAAGGACGTCAAAAAAGATTATGGATGGTTACTCCTTTCCAAAGTGATTCTAAAAAGCTCCAAGTCATAACTTTTAGGCCTGAAACCATTTATCTAAGAAGAAAGGAATTTAGTAAGGG
>CAYGUZ010000014.1:0-13852 GCA_964353215.1 uncultured Flavobacteriaceae bacterium | reverse complement strand
GGTCACAAGAGCTTTATTGCAAGGTCTTGATTTTCCTTTGGCAGCGCCCAGTGCCAATCCGTTCACCAAAATTAGCTCCACATCTTCCCAACATGTTGCTTCTTATTTCGGAACTAAAATACCTGCGATTTTGGAGGGCGGACCTTGCGAAGTTGGCCTTGAATCTACCATTGTAGGTTTTGAGGCCGGTATACCTACGGTATATCGAAAAGGAGGTATTTCCATTGCAGCTATTAAAGAATGTGTTGGTCAGGTAAAACTACTGACCAAAGAAGAAAAAGCCCCCGTCGCACCAGGAATGTTATTAAAGCATTATGCGCCAAGCACAAAATTGGTGATTAGTGAGACTGTTGCCGAAACCATTGAGGAGCATGCACATCTGAAAATTGGGGTACTCAGTTTTTTTACTGCCAATTATGAAAACTGCACAGTCAAGGTGCTTTCAGAACAAAAAAACCTTGATGAAGCTGCACAACATCTGTTTTCAGCATTACATGAGCTAGACCAAATGCATCTTGATGTAATTATAGCAGAACGTTTTCCAGAAGAGGGTCTTGGAATAAGTATCAACGACCGTTTGGAGCGTGCGGCCTATTAATTTTTATGTAGCGCCAATTGTATGCGTTTTCTTGGTATATCCACTGATAATACTTTTACGATTAGCTGTTGATGCAAATGCACATGTTCGTTTACATCTTTTACAAAAGTATCGGCAAGGTTAGAAACATGTATTAACCCACTTTCTTTAATACCAATATCTACAAAACACCCAAAATTGGTAATGTTATTTACAATACCGGGTAGTAGTTGTCCTTCGTTAAGATCTGTAATATTCTTAATGTTTTGATTAAAAGTGAAAGCCTTGGCTTTTTCACGCGTATCCAAACCTGGTTTTTCCAATTCTTTGGTGATATCCTCTAGTGTTGGCAGACCCACAGTGTCAGTACAATACTTTTCTAGCGGAATGTTTTTTAGCGCGCTTCCGTTACCTATTAAATCTGAAACCGGTAGTTTTTGGTCTTTTGCCATTTGTTCTACCAAAGCATAGCTTTCAGGGTGGACTGCGGAATTGTCTAAAGGATTAGCCCCATTCTTAATTCGTAAAAAAGCAGCCCCTTGCTCAAAGGCCTTACCGCCCAAGCGAGGTACTTTTTTTATTGCGTTTCTATCGGAAAAAGCACCATGTTCATTTCTAAAAGCAACAATGTTTTCAGCCAATTTTGGGCCAATACCGGATACATAACTCAAAAGTGGAACACTTGCCGTATTGATATTTACACCAACGGCATTTACACAACTTTCTACCACGGTATCTAAAGAGGTCTGCAGTTTACTTTGGTCTACATCATGTTGATATTGCCCGACACCAATAGATTTGGCATCAATTTTCACCAATTCTGCCAGTGGATCTGCTAAACGTCGCCCAATAGAAACGGCTCCTCTTACGGTAACATCATAATTGGGGAATTCTTCACGTGCAATTTTAGAGGCAGAGTAGATGGATGCTCCCGCTTCACTGACCACAAAAACTTCGATAGGGTTTTTAAAATGAATTCTTTTTACTAACTGCTCAGTTTCTCTTGATGCCGTTCCGTTACCGATGGCAATTGCCTCAATTTTATGGGCATCGACCAAAGAACTTATTTTTTTGATAGCCTCAGTGCTTTTGTTTTGTGGTGCGTGTGGATATATGGTCTCGTTGTGCCTTAAATCGCCCTGAGCATCTAAACAAACTACTTTACAGCCTGTTCTAAAGCCTGGGTCTATGGCTAGAATACGTTTTTCACCCAATGGAGCGCCCAGTAATAGCTGTTTTAGATTTTTTGAAAAGACCTGAATAGCTTCGGTATCCGCTTTTTCTTTGGCATTTTTAAGTAGCTCGTTGGATAAGGAAGGAAAAAGCAAACGTTTATACGCATCGGCAATTGCAAGTTCTATTTGGGCTGTGCACGAATTATCGGATTTTATGATACGCCGTTCTATATTATCAATCGCGCGTTCGTCATCAAGCTCTATTTTCACCCGGATAAAGCCTTCTTTTTCGGCTCTCATGATTGCCAAGAAACGATGTGAAGGGCAACGGTTCAAGGCTTCGCTCCAATCAAAATAATCACGGAATTTTTGGGCTTTTTCATCCTCTTTTTTGGTTTTAATAACCTTTGTAATGAGCAGCGCATGGCGTTCTAATTGATTTCGAAGTTGATTGCGAATATCGGTGCGTTCATTGATCCATTCTGCAATAATATGGCGCGCACCTTCTAGGGCATCGTCTTCGTTTCTAATAGTATCACTCAGATAGTTGGAGGCAATGAATTCTATTTCATCTGACTTTTGGCTCATGATGATTTTTGCCAAGGGCTCCAATCCATTTTTACGTGCGGTTTCCGCTTTTGTTTTCTTACTTTTTTTAAAAGGAAGGTAAAGGTCTTCTAGACTTGTGAGGTCTGCGGCGTTTGAAAATTTTAATTTTAATTCTGAAGTTAATAAACCCTGTTCTTCAACGGCTTTAATGATGGCTAGCTTTCGTTTTTCTAAAGCCTCAAATTGCGTTTTGTATTTGACAATCTCACCAACTTGCACCTCGTCTAAATTCCCAGTGCGTTCTTTACGGTAACGTGATATAAAGGGAATGGTGCAATCTTCATTTAAAAGCGCAACGGTATTGGCAATACTTTTTTCTGGGAGTTGAGTGTGTTTTAGGATGTAGGGGATGGGGTTCATTACTTTAGTCTTGTCAGGTCGAGCACAGTCGAGACCTTAATTATTTGGTTTGTATTTTGAATGTGCAGCATTCCTGCATTCTGCTAATATTTGTAGTAAATTAAAATTACCGTTAGCAAATGCTAGTTTCTTTTTACCACTCCATTTCTTAATTTTCTTTTCAAATCTTATGGCTTGAAGCACATCATTAAATTCTTGTTGAAAAATTAGTTCTACAGGTCTTCTTTTAAAGGTGAAACCTTTTGGCTTTAGACCTTTTTGATGCTCTTCAAATTTTCTTGATAAATCATTTGTGATTCCGGTGTTGTCAGGCCATCGGAGCAGCGTAATATATGCATACTTATAGGTCTCGACTGCGCTCGACCTGACATTGATTTAACTTATCCCTTCACCATTAGCAACACCTGCCTCATCTGGATTTACAAAAACTAGCTTGCCCTCGGCATTTTCTGTCATCAAAATCATCCCTTCACTTTCCACACCACGTAATTTTCTTGGTGCTAGGTTTACCAAAACAGTAACTTGTTTGCCTACAATATCTTCTGGGGTAAAGCTTTCTGCTATACCAGAAACAATGGTTCGTGTGTCGATGCCGGTATCAACTTTTAAAACCAATAATTTATTGGCTTTGGGCATTTTTTCTGCCTCTAGAATAGTGCCTACACGCATATCCAATTTAGTGAAATCATCAAAAGTAATTGTGGCTTTTTGTGGAGCTACTTCTTTGTTCATGTGTTCATTTTGCTTTTTAGTGGCCTCTAATTTTTCTAGTTGGGCTTCAATTTCTTTGTCCTCTATTTTACGGAACAATAATTCGCTTTTATTGATGGTGTGACCTGAAGGTAGTAACGTTTCTTTTGTAGCGACATCATTCCAATTGTTCTCGATATTATTCGCGGAAAGCGAATCACTCGAACTGACATTAAGAACGTTTTTTAATTTTTGAGAAGTAAATGGTAAAAAAGGTTCGCTTAAAACAGCCAAGGCGGCGGCTATTTGCAGCGCTACATACATTACAGTTTTAGTGCGTTCTTCATCGGTCTTAATTAATTTCCAAGGCTCTTCATCTGCTAAATACTTGTTGCCAAGTCGTGCAAGATTCAACAGTTCTTGGCTTGCTTCTCTAAAACGATAGCGTTCCAACGAATCTGTTAGTGTTTTTGGAAAAGCCTGAACCGATTTTAGTGTCTCTGTATCAACGGCATTAAAGGTGCTTGGTTGCGGCACTTGCCCGTCATAGTATTTATGTGTAAGTACCGTAACACGATTAATAAAATTTCCAAAAATGGCTACGAGTTCATTATTGTTTCTAGCTTGAAAATCTTTCCAGGTAAAATCATTGTCCTTGGTTTCGGGTGCATTTGCTGTTAAGGTATAGCGTAATACATCTTGCATGTAAGGAAAGTTCACCAAATATTCATGTAACCAAACCGCCCAATTCTTTGAGGTTGATAGTTTATTTCCTTCTAAGTTCAAGAATTCATTGGCAGGCACATTTTCCGGCAGAATATAATCTCCATGTGCCTTTAGCATGCTAGGGAAAATAATACAGTGAAAAACGATATTATCCTTACCGATAAAATGCAGCATTTTAGTGTTTTCATCCTTCCAGTAAGGCTCCCAATCTTTTCCTTCACGTTCGGCCCATTCTTTCGTAGAAGAAATGTAACCAATTGGTGCATCGAACCATACGTAAAGTACTTTTCCTTCACCACCCTCGACAGGCACAGGAATACCCCAATCCAGATCACGTGTTACGGCTCGGGGTTTTAGTCCATCATCTATCCATGATTTACATTGTCCATATACATTGGGTTTCCAATCGTTTTTATGGTCTTTTAGAATCCACTTCTTTAAAAAACCTTCATATTTATCTAGTGGAAGAAACCAGTGTTTAGTCTTTTTTAAGGTGGGTACGGCACCAGAAATGGTGGATTTCGGATTTATTAAATCCGTAGCATTTAGTGAAGAGCCACAGTTTTCACATTGGTCGCCATAAGCGGCTTCAAAACTACATTTTGGGCAAGTACCTATCACGAAACGATCTGCTAAAAATTGATTGGCTTCCGCATCGTACAATTGCTCGGTTGTTTCTTCAATAAAATCACCTTGATGGTACAATTTTTCAAAAAATGCCGATGCAGTTTCATGGTGTACCTTCGCAGAAGTACGCGAATAGTTGTCAAAAGAAATACCAAAATCTTGGAAAGACTTTTTGATAATTCCGTGATACTTATCAATGATATCTTGTGGTGAAACTCCTTCTTTTTTCGCCTTCATGGGAATGGCGAAACCATGTTCGTCACTGCCACAAATGAAGGCAACATCTTTACCCTGAAGTCTTTGGTAGCGTGCATAAATGTCGGCAGGAACATAAACGCCGGCTAAATGGCCAATGTGTATGGGGCCATTGGTGTAGGGCAAAGCGGCAGTAATGGTATATCTAGAAGGTGACTCTTGAGACATTAAATTAAATTTAGGCCTCAAAAATACTGATTTTACTGGGGTATTCTATACTAAAATTAAAAAGGAAACCCTCGAATCATGTAGCCCTAATTGGGGTGTGGGGATACACTATCGAGGGTTCTGGAAAATGCAAGTATAACTTATACGATCATTACTGACTTACTCATTTTTTCATCACCAACTTGTATTTGATAGATGTACTTTCCTGTAGAAAGGCTACCTCTCATACGTTCCCTAATATTGATTTCAGCTGAACCTTCGAGCATCATTTCATTAAAGACCGTACCAACGTTTTGGCCAATAATATTATACAATTGAATATCTACATGGGCTGCAAAAGGCATTTCTAAGTAAATATGAGGCGCGTTATCTGTTGGGTAATAGGGTTTGTGTACAATTCTGCTTGCCACTTCTGGGTCGGTTGGATCCTCCGCAACTGGGTCGTCACTTGGTGGTGTATCAGGTAATGTTGGGGGGTCATCGCTCATGGCAATGTCTTCGAAAGTTTCGCCACTACAGTTGAAACCGAGATTTACCGCAGTATATTGAAAATCTAAATGTCGCTCTACTGCTTCACGAGGCACACAAAGCCATTCAGCAAGTACCGTACCGTAAAGATTTCTAAAGTCCATCGTATAATCAAGGTTACCTCTACCATCACCTTCTACAAGGTCTGGATGGTTGCCAACAAATGCGCTTCCATTTAATCCTGAACCGAAGAAAAGGGTGGGGGCGGCCTTTCCATGGTCGGTTCCGTTAGAACCATTTTCAAAAATTCTTCGTCCAAACTCAGAAAAAGTCATACTTAGTACTTTTTCATCTTGCTGGGTAAATGCCAAATCTTCGTAAAAATTATTTACTGCAACGGAAAGATTGGTCATTAAACGTTCATGCGCTAAAGGCTGATTACCATGAGTGTCAAAACCACCCATAGAAATCATATAAACTTTGGTGCCTAGATTGCCTTTTATTAACCTGGCCAATAAAGCCAATTGTCTTGCAAAGCCGTTGTCTTGGTATTCGACTTGGTTTTGTCCTGCTTGCGCAGCTGCATAAATCTGTGCCGCATATCTTTCTGTAGTATTAGAAACACCTCTCAAGAATTTTACCTGATCACCATACATACAGCTATCAAAAAGTGCATCATCTAAACTGTAATATTCACCATCGTCAGCAATTCTTTCTAGCTGTTCTACATTATTGGTTACGAAGGCATAGTTGGTTTCTTCACCTTGAAATACAAGGTTGGCAATATTACCAATTTGAATAGCAGCGGGTGCAGCAGGTGGGTTTAGTAAATAATTGGGGAAGCATTCTTCAAAATGTCTGCCCATCCATCCTGTGTTTAATCCAGAGAAACCGGTAGATGTTAAATCAGTATTTGCGAAAATATCTGATCCTGTAAAATGAGATTGGCTTTGGCCTTGGTAACCAACCCCGTGAACGGCCTTAAATTGACCATCGCCCCAAAGTGACTCTAGAGAGTTCATATAGCTGGGAACACCAAAGTCATCCGTTAGTTTTAAGACCTTACTTTCTGGGATATAAATATTTGGTCTTGCGTTAGCATAAGTATCGTATTGCTGAATAGGAATAACGGTGCTAAGCCCATCATTACCTCCAGAAAGACGTATTAAGATTAGAATATTATCTGTTTCAGCATCGCCGATCGCCATTGTTAGTGGTGAAGGAGCAGAGGCTGTAAGCATGTTACTGCCGAGGAACATAGAGCCAGAGCCGGCAATTCCTAAGGCCTGTAAAAAGGAACGGCGACTCCAATTTTTGTGTTCGGTGTCGTGGCCTTCATGTTCAAGACCTTTATATGGGGTGTTATCGTGGTGTGTATCGCACATAACTGTAGGTGTTTATTTAAGTTGAAATTCAGGTTCTTTAACAAGGTGTAATAACAATAGATAGACTTGCGAATCTGCGTCGTCTAACATCATATTCCACGTTCCGGTCTCGTAGACATTGTTGTCTTCGTAGGGTTCCCTGAATGCCGCAATCGCAACAGCGTAATCAGCTTCTGTTAAAAGCCCTTTTGGTAAGAACTTGTCAATTATCGCTCTTGCGACAACGTCCGGGTCAGATTCTGTAGCTCCGGTTGGTCCCGTAGCTTGAATACCCAGTGTTCTGAATTGCTCTGTATCTGCCTGGTAAAAAAGCTGTACAAAAGTCTCCATACTTAACCACCTGCCAATCAGATAGTTGGTATTGATCCATTGTCTGTCGCGTTGCCAGCCTGCTACGTCAACAGGGTCAAAGAGTTGTTGGCCAATCATTGTTGCAGCATCAATGGTATTTAAGACCAGACCATCATTATATACGAAATTTGTCTCTTTGATAAAATTGAGATATAAATCAAAAGGACTCTTAATGATTACACCTATTGCAGTTTCATCAAAAAAGTGTTCACTTTTGAACAATTGAGCCAATACTGGTGCCAACTCAAAATTGTTGGCGACAAAAGTAGCAGCTAGTCCTGATATTATCTGCGGAGCATTACTGCTCGCGTCCGATGAATCTGGGTGAACGAAGAATTCATACAACTTCATACAGATGAAGTTGGCTATTAAGTCTTCTTTTTGGGTGAATAAGATATCTATAACATCATCATAACCCCAGTTTCCGGTTTGGCCGAAAATGGTTTTGTTATCTGTATTAAACTCCTCTGGGTCAAAGGTAATCGGTGTACAATAAATTTCACCTCTTTCGGTGTATCCGGTAAGTGCTTTAGCCGTCTCAACAATATCATCTTCGGTATACCCATTGCCCTCGCCTAAGGTGAATAATTCGTAAAGTTCACGGGCATAATTTTCATTAGGTCTATTTCTTCTATTGAAAGCACCGTCTAAATAACGGAGCATTGCGCTGGTAAGACCAATTTCACTGACAAAAGTTCTGAAATTACCAATGGCGTTTCGCTGTAGACAGTTTACGTAATAGTATAGAAAAGAATTGCAATCATAGATATCATATTCCGTAACAAAATGATTGCTCCAGAAAAAACTCAATCGATCTCTAAGATTATTGTTTAGAAGAGCGTTGCCATAAGCTATGGAAAACTCCTCTTTTTGTGTCCAGCGAAGCTGTCTTCTTAAATCGTCGTCTTCAGGATAGTTAGCATCCGTCCAATCTGCCCAGATCGGGGCAGGTGTCGGAGCAACATTAATAGCTTCATTTATAAGTGTGTCTACCAAAGCGTCTGCCGATTGTCCTACAGCAGCGTTTACGGTTTGTACGGACGCACTAAATCCTAGTCTGCGATATAAATGTTCAACCCTTGTTCTATCTAAAGGGGTGCTATATTGCGCTAAACTAGAAGTATTACAATTAATGAAATATTCCATAGCAAAGTTTGGCGTTAAATAGGTTCATAGTTTATGAGCTTACTATGTGCTTAACGGTAGGTTGTGGTTCGATTGAGCACTAAATTTACAACGATAACGCAGATTTGACGATTAACTGCTATATTTTTCGATGAAATACACTTAAATTTTTCATATTTTTCAGTGGCTATGGGAAAACATAACGAATTTGGAAAACTCGGAGAGCAAAAAGCGATGGATTTTCTTATCAAGAACGGTTATGAAATCAAGTGTAGAAATTATCGGTACTTAAAAGCAGAGATAGATATTATTGCCCAAAAGGAAAATCTTTTGTCTATTGTTGAGGTAAAATCTCGCAGCTCGGAATTTTTGGAAAATATTGCAGAAACCGTCAATCAGAAAAAGATAAAATTATTGGTTTCCGCCGCTGATTTTTACGTAACTGAAAACAATCTTGACGTAGACGTACGTTTCGATATAATCACTATTCTTAAAAAAGGAAAATCATTTGAGCTCGAACACTTAGAGGATGCGTTCTACTATTTTTAACCATTTGTTTTATTTGTAACAGTATGTTATTTTTGTTTCTAAATTAACTTTAGAAATGAAAACGATATCAGCTGTTGTTGAAAATTACATTAAGAAAAAGCCTTTCTTGCAAAGTGCTCTAGGCCAAGGTATTATTAACCTTACTTCTTTATCTCGCATCGTTAAACCAGAAATTGAAGCTGAGCTGGGCAAAGATGTTCGTAATGGTGCCATCGTGATGGCCTTAAAACGCCTTTCTGATGATTTAGAGTTTCGTGCAACCCATAAAATCGTGAAAGTGCTAAAGAACATTGGCGAGATAACCGTGCGGTCTAACCTCAGTGATTATACCTTTCTCTCTTCAGAAACCATTTTGGCGAAACAGGCGAAACTGCTTGAAGAAGTTCATAAAAATCAAGATATTTTTTATACTTCTTCACGTGGGGTCAACGAAATCAATATTGTAATCAGCAATAGTTTAGACAAAACTGTAGACACTTTATTTCAACATGAGCGTTTGACCCAAAAGGCGGATAGCCTTTCTTCGGTTACAGTAAAACTACCGTCGGAAAACGTTTCCGTGCCGGGTATTTATTACTTTATTTTTCAGCGCTTGGCTTGGGAAGGTATAGTGCTCTATGAAGTAATTTCAACTACCAACGAGTTCACTATTTTAGTGAACGATGAGCAAGTAGATGTTGCTTTTAAGACTATAAAAGACTTGAAAACTTTATAATAAACTAAAGCGCGGTCTTTTACGTTTTGATTTTGTACTTGTATTGAATCATGATCAAAAAAAGAATCCTTTTTAGTTTTTTAGGTGTATTCGGCCTTTACTTAGTATATCTACTTTACATATTTGTACTCTCCCCAAAAACTAATTTACAGTCTGTTTACCTTATCCCCAAAGATGCGGTTTTTGTTATTGAATCTGAAAAACCCGTTGAGAGCTGGAAAAAAGTAAGCGAAAGTGACGCATGGCATCACCTTCAAAAGAACGGTTATTTTGCTGAACTCACAGAGAATATTCAGAAAGTAGATACTATTTTCAATAACAAGCGTAAGCTTTTTGAACTCTTCGATGGACGTTCGTTGTTCATCTCTATTCACATGATTTCTGCAAAGGATTATGGTATTTTTTATGTGTTGGATTTAAAACGAATCGCGAAACTAAAACTCCTTAAGACCTATTTAAATACATTACTTAATGAGAATTACACCTTAAGTAAACGTAATTATCACAACCATGAAATTCTAGAGATTTATGACCGAAAAAGTAAAGAAACCATGCATTTGGCATTTATAAAAAACCAATTAGTGGCCTCTTATACCCATACCTTAGTTGAAGCATCTATCGACCAGTATCAAGAGCCGGTACTTGGGCGTGATCTAAATTTTATTCAAGTAAACCAAAAAGTCGGTTACGAAGATTTATTCCGTTTATATCTGCAATACGATTATTTAGATGAGTATTATGGACGCTTTTCAAACCAGCCAAGCGATTGGATGAAGCGCATAAGTGAAAACTTTAAGTTCTCTGGGTTTAGTTTTGATTTGGATAAAAACAGTATGATTACTGCGAACGGATTTACGAATATCAGTTTCACCAATGAAAACTATTTAGAGGCGCTTCAAAAATCTGGTACTGCTAAAAGAACCATCGCCCAAATAGCACCTAAGCGCACTGCGCTATACATAAGTTATGGTTTCGACAGTTTTTCTGAATTCTATAAAAACTTTGAACAGGTTCAAGAGGCCAGTAGTTCTGAGGAGTATGAAAGTTATAAAGCAGGCATTCAAAAAGTAGAGAAATTCTTAAAGATTGATGTTAAAGAAAACTTTGTAGATTGGATTGGGGACGAGATTGCCCTACTTCAAATACAATCGGATATTTCAAAGGGCAAGAACGATTTGGCACTGGTATTAAAAGCCAAGGACAGCACTGCGGCAAAAACAAACCTAGACTTTGTGCTGAACCAGATTAAGAAGAAAACACCGGTAAAGTTTAAGGCCATACCTTTTAAAAAGCATCAAATCAATTTTCTATCCATAAAAGGATTCTTTAAAATCTTGTTGGGTAATCGGTTTAAAGAATTTGACAAACCTTATTTTTCGCAGATAGAAGATTATGTAGTTTTTAGTAATAACCCTAATACATTAAAGACCATAATATCCAATTATGCAGAAAATGAGACCTTGGCTTCTTCCGATGATTTTCTAGCGTTTAATAAAAAGTTTGAGGCTAAATCTAGTCTATTTGTATATAGTAACATTCCTATATTGTATAATAATATGTATGCCCTCGCGGATAGAAGCACAAAAACACAATTACGAAAAAATAAAGATTTCATTATTTGCTTTCCGCAAGTCGGGTTTCAATTAACCCCAGAAGATAATCTGTTCGAAAGTACGTTAATTGTCAACTATGAAGATGTGGAGAAAGTAAAAGTAAATTCTCAGTTTGAAGAAGTGCCAAAAAACGAAAAACAAGCTTCAAAGACTAATGAAATCACAGATGCTGTTTTTAACCTATCGCCAATTTATCCAACCGATTTAAATGCGAAATCTTTTGCAAAGAAATACAGTAACGGTTCTATCCGTTTTGAGGTTGATTTAAAGGATGGTCTCAAAAATGGAAGGTACCAAGAATACTACGCCAACGGCGAAAAGAAAATTACGGGCCGTTTTCGCAAAGACGAACAAGTTGGCACTTGGCGTTATTATGACCTAGAAGGAGAATTACTTCGTAAAAAGCGATTTTAAACTGTAGTTCTAAGCGCAGTTGAAGTCAAATGAAAAACCTCAACTAATCCAGTGTTTCTAGTAAATGCCGTATAAATGTCGGGTCAAATCCAAGTAAATTCTTTGGGCATGTTTTATCTTGAGCTTAACATTGCTTCAAGTTTTAAATTTCAAATGTCATGGAACAACCACAACTAGGATTAAAAATTTCTGAATTGCGAAAACAAAAAGGACTTACCCAAGAAGAATTGGTAGCGCAATGTAACATCAATGTAAGAACACTGCAACGCATTGAAAGCGGAGAAGTTTCGCCAAGAAGTTATACTATAAAGACTATTCTGTCTGCTCTGGATTACGATTATGAAACCCTACTAGAGATAGATCGCTCTCAAGACCCAAAACTAAGTGCAATACCACCAAAAGAAGCAAAATCAATTCATACCTTGTTAACAGTTGCCTTAGTTTCCGGTATTTTACTGATAATAACTGCGGTATTTGAGGGTATCGCTGATTACGTTCGTTTTGATGATGATGAACTTATCTATGGCAAATGGGGGCATTTTACAATAAAAATATTGGTGCTTGTTTTTAATATAATCTTTATTTACGGTTTTCTTATTTCTGGAAAGCTTTTGAAAAATTATTTAATGAAAATTGCATCGGTCTTAATTATTATCGCGCTATTTACTTTTTATACCTATGATGTCATTTCTATATTTTATAATTCATTCAGTTTTGAAGCAGTAGTCTTGGCTGAAGCTATTGGCTTTGGAGCCTTGGGAATATTGTTCGGGATATCAATGTTAAAATCCGGCAAGCAATTACGAACAATCGCTTTTGTAGCAGGTGGATTAGAATTGCTTATGTCTTTTTGTTTGTTGACTGTTTTTCTTTCTCCAGTTGCCTTGTTTTTGTTCTTCCCCGCTGTAATTCTCGAAGTAGTTTTACTTTACAAGGTAATCACTTTGGTAAAAGAGCAGATGTAGTTGCCTCCTAATCAGGTTTTAGAACCCATAATGCGTAAAAACCCCTTTAAACAGGGGTTTTCTAATTGATAAATAGAAGTATTTTTGAATGAATACTAAACCAATCGTATGCTATTCTTTTTTGGAACCCGAGCTTCAAAAATAAAAGAACGCAAGTTAAAGGGTACTACTTGCCCATACTGCCAAACTCAAGATTCATTTGTTGTAAGTACATTCAGTAAGTATTTTCATTTTTTTTGGATTCCTATTATCCCTTTGTTTAAAACGAATATTGCAGAATGTACGCATTGTAAAAAAAGTTATGACAAAGTCCACTTTACTCAAAAAATGCAGCGGAGTCTTGATAATGAGAACCGCTTGAACCCAGCAAAAAAGCCCTTATGGCAAGGTTGTGGGTGTTTGGTGTTGGTCGCTTTTTTTGCGGTAATGATGACTATTTCGTTATATGGAGTTTATATGCGTTCCAAAAATCCGGAAAAGTATAAAATCGAAGTAGACCCCAGGTTAGAACTTTTAAATGCCGATATCGATAAACTCTCTAGTATTCTTCAGGCTAAGGACACGGTAACCTTAGCCTTAAAGCAATGCATAGCTGATGATATTGTAGGCGGAATAAAAACCGAAGACATTGCCTATTTTACCAAGCAAAGCGGTGATAAGCTGCTTATTTTACTCGAGGTTCGTGATATCAAAAAGATAGATACAAAGTATAGAAAAGAACTTATTGTTGTTGTAGAAGACTGTATGCGATATACAAATCCAAAGGATAGCATTACGCAGTATTTTATTGGAGTAGAGGGCAAATGGAATACCGTTTTAATAAAGACTCCATTTGATGAAGATTTGGGCGGTCGTTTCGCTGATAAACAATTGTTATTGCCTTTCTATGGTGAGAAACCCATAGTCAAAGACGATAAAGAAATGGATTCTGTACTAGTAGAATAATATCTTGTCGTATTAAAGGAGTAAATCTAAATACCTTTGTACAAATTGTTGTTATGGATAAGACTTTTTCCTTTGAAGATATCATGGACTTGCCCAGTCGTTTTCGAGCAAACTTAATCAATAAGGTTTCTGGTT
>CAYGUZ010000013.1:0-14172 GCA_964353215.1 uncultured Flavobacteriaceae bacterium | reverse complement strand
CCGATGTTTTATAGGCCTGTACCAATCCGCCAACTCCAAGCTTAGTTCCGCCAAAAAAGCGAACAACGGCTACTAGCACATTAGTGAGTTCAAAGGCCAGAATTTGACCATAAATGGGCATGCCGGCAGAGTTATTCGGCTCTCCATCGTCATTGGCTCTATAAGATATGGTATCAGTGCCTAGTTGCCATGCATAACATACATGATTGGCAGTATGGTATTTCTTTTTTAAAGTAGTAATGATGGGTTTTACCTCATCTTCTGTGTTGATTGGAAATATACACCCGAAAAATTTACTTTTTCTATCCTTAAAAAGTATTTCATTTGAAGCTTTAGCTACTGTTTTATAAGAATCGTTCTCCATTAAAATAGTGCTACCAATAAAATACTGATGATTGCTAAGACAATTCCGCCCCAATTTTTTCGGTTTAGCTTCTCTTTAAAAAGCATTATACCTAAAAGTGTAGAGAACATCACAATAGCTACATTATTTATGGTAAAGACCGAAGCACTATTTAGAATGTCATTTTGAAGCGCTCTTAGTAGAAAGAAAATCGAGAAGTAATTGGGTATCCCCAGTGCAATACCTCCTAAAACATTTCGAAAATTTACTTTAAGAGGGGCTTTTGCAGACTTTCCGACAATAAATAATACGCCTGTAATGGCTGCCGCAGCAAATACGGTGGCAGAAAATAACGGAAACTCGGTGCTATTTAATTTGGTCTCCCTAAAATAATTGATACTGGCATCTATTACGCCAGAGCCGAAGAAAACTAAAACAGGAAGAAAAAGGGTTTTCTTTGAAAACGAAATCGAGTTTTCTTTTACCGATGCAAAATAAACTGCTGCCAGTGCGAACAAAATACCAATGACTTTTAAAGTGGATAAAGACTCTTTGTAAGCTAAAATTCCCACCAAAACAGGTATGACCAACGACATTTTTGTGGCTACAGAAGCTACTGCCACACCTACTTGCTGAGAAGTTTTTGCCATGATATTAAATACAATGATAAAAAGTATTCCTAAAGCAAGCGTTCCCCAAAACCAATCTGAATGGTATACTTGGGCCACACTGATTTTTTCTTTATAAAAGAATAATCCGGTACAGCAGGCCACAACATAGTTGGTAATTATCGCATATAATGTCTGAACTTTAAAGACATCGAAAAGCTTGAAAATCACAAATATTAAGCTTGAGCAGAGTACGCTCAGAATAAGGTCTAACATTGCAGTTTCGATTTTAATGAAGTAATATCTTCTTGACCAACATTTAAATGCCAGGTTTTAACACCTAATTCGGCGGCGGCATCGGTATTTTCTTTTGTGTCATCTATAAAAAGGGTTTCTGCGGCTAACAACTCGTTCTTTTTCAACACAAATTGAAATATTTCAGCATCTGGTTTTCGCATTCCCATTTCGTTAGAAAGGTAAAAAACCTCAAAACAGCGTTTAAAGCGACTATATTTTGAGACTCCCATCTGTTGTTTAACTTTTTCAATATGTAGTTCATTGGTATTGCTCACTAAAAACAAGCGATACTTTTTTAGTTGTGCCAATTCTTCAAGAAATTCTAAACGATAATCAGGAAAATCTAACAAAATCGCATTCCATGCGTCTATTAAATCTTCTCTTGTTGCTTTTGGGAATAGCAGTTGGGTTGTATTTAAAAAAGACTCGGTAGTAATCAACCCTTTTTCATAGTCTTTGAACAAGGTGTCTAATTCTGGGGTTATTTCTTCAAAACCAAAAGCTTTCATGGCCCTTGCTGTAGCAGATTTGTCTAGGTTGATAAAAATATCGCCAAAGTCCAGTATCAGGCTTTTAATCATTTTTAAGTATTCTCAAATTGTCCTCTAAAATTCTTTTTTTCGCTATCTGTTTTCCTGTAATACTCGGAGCTTTAATTCCATTTACAAAAGGGGTATTTCCTGTAAAAATTCTGGCTTCATCCCAAAGGCTAGTATCAATAAACGCTTGTAGTGTCTGCGCGCCACCTTCTACAAAAACACTATTTATTTCATGTTTGTAGAGTATATCGCAAATTTCTTTTGGTAAGTTTTTAAAGGTCGTAGTTTCATATGAGATACTATCGATATATTTTAAAGTATCATCTATCGCAGTAATAACAATGGTCTTTACAGAGCCATCAAATACGTGATAATTAGAGGGTATCTTTAAATCTTTATCTATAACTACCCTTACAGGGTTTTGACCCTTCCAAGTTCTGGCAGTGAGCTTTGGGTTATCGCCTAAAACGGTAGTTGTTCCAACTAAGATGGCTTGCTCTTGGGTGCGCCATTTGTGTACCAGTTGTTTGGAATATGGATTGGTAATCCAATAGGGTTCGGGTTCTTTTTTACGTATGGCGTTATCAGGAGCCATAAAACCATTTATGGTTTCTGCCCATTTTAATATGATATAAGGTCTCTGTTTTTCTTGAGCACTTAAAAATCGCTTATGGTGCTCACGGCATTCCTTTTCTAAAACACCAATGCTAACTTTACAGCCAGCATCTCTTAGCATTTCAATGCTCTTGCCTGCGACTTTTTTGTTCGGGTCTCGAAGTCCAATTACCACTCGAGGAATCTTATATTTTAAAATGAGATTAACACAAGGTGGCGTTTTGCCAAAATGCGCACAGGGTTCTAAGGTGACGTATAACGTTGATGCAGAAAGTATTGCTTTATTTTTTACAGCATTGATTGCGTTCACTTCTGCATGTGGCCCTCCATAAGGGCTGGTATATCCTTCACCTACGATTTTTTCTTCATGAACTATTACACAGCCGACCATAGGATTAGGAGCTGTAGTGCCTAGTCCATTTTTGGCCAGTTGAATACAGCGCAACATGTATTTTTCATCTATATTCACGGCATAAAAGTAGCATAATAAATTTCAAAATGCAGTCAGTCAATATTCGCGAAATAACTTTAAATGATAACCAAGAAGTTGCTAAAGTAATCCGTAAGGTTTTAGAAGATTTAGGCGTGCCCAAAGTGGGTACCGCGTATGCCGATAAAATTCTGGACACGATGTTCGAGGCCTACGACAAACCAAGAGCCACTTACTTTGTCTTAGAGGAAAACGGCTTTATCAATGGGTGTGCAGGTATTGCACAATTAGAAAATTATGAAGGTAATATCTGCGAGCTGCAAAAAATGTATTTCTTAGAAAGTGCACGAGGTAGGGGCTTAGGTACCAAAATGATTGAAACCTGCTTAAATCGAGCAAAATTCTTCGGCTATGAACAATGCTACTTAGAAACCATGCCTTACATGAAAGCGGCCCAGAAACTGTACTTAAAAAATGGTTTTGAATATATTGAAAAACCATTGGGGGACACTGGTCACTATTCCTGCCCGGTTTGGATGCTTAAAACCTTGACATGATCGTATCTGAAATCAAAAACATATTCCATCTTGAATTGGATGCCCTTTACCCTAAAGAAGAGGTAGCCACTTTTTTCTACCTTTTATTAGAAAAACATCTGAGACTAGAAAGGTTTGCCTTGGTAATGCAGCCTCAACTTACTATTGGTAAAGAAGAAGAACAACCTTTTTTTGAAGCGTTGGCGCAACTAAAACTTGAAATACCTATTCAATACATTTTAGGGGAAGCGCACTTTATGGATGTAACCTTAAAAGTAAATAAAAATGTACTTATCCCACGACCAGAGACTGAAGAACTGGTAACCTGGATATTGGAGGACGTACAAAACTTAAACCTAGAGCATATCAACATTTTAGATATTGGAACTGGGAGTGGTTGTATTGCAATTGCTCTTGCCAAAGCCTTACCCCATGCTAAAGTGACGGCATTAGATATCTCACTCGAGGCCCTAGCCTTGGCACAAGAGAATGCGAAATTAAATACTGTTGATATTGAATTTGTTCAAGGAGATGTTTTAGATGCGAGCCTCAGGCTCGATTCAAACTTTGATATTATTGTTTCCAATCCGCCTTATGTTCGAGAGCTTGAAAAAACGCAAATTAAGAATAATGTTAAAAAACACGAGCCCTCTTTAGCTTTGTTCGTGCCTGATAATAACGCCCTTATATTCTATAAAGCAATCGCTCAATTTTCTGATACCCATTTGGTAAAAAACGGAAAAATTTATGCTGAACTCAATCAATACTTAGCAGAAGAAACCAAGGATTTATTTGAAGGTGAAAATTTTTGTGACGTAAGCTTGAAAAAAGATATTTTTGAAAACACGCGTATGCTACGTGGTATAAAAAAAGAACAATGAAAAGTGTTGTAGTATTTTGTGGCAGTAGTGAAGGAGCCGATAAAAAGTACGCCCAAGATGCATTTGCGCTAGGTAAAGCTTTTGCTGAGTCTAACATCAAATTGATATATGGCGGCGCAAAAATCGGAATTATGGGCCAGGTAGCATCAGGTGCGCTAGCTAATAAGGGAGAGGTTGTTGGAGTAATTCCAGAGTTTTTAATGAAAAAAGAAGTTTTTCATCCTGAACTGACCCAGCTGATTGTCACCCAAGATATGCATGAGCGCAAGTTAAAGATGCACGAGCTATCTGATGGAATCATCATGCTCCCTGGCGGATATGGAACTTTAGAAGAGTTTTTTGAAATGCTCACATGGGCACAATTAGGTTTGCACCAATATCCTATCGGCATTTTGAATACAAACGGGTTTTATGATGCACTTTTAAGTATGATGCAGCACATGGTACACCAAGAATTTGTAAAGCAAATTAATCTTGATATGATTTTGGTGGCAAAAACTATCCCTGAACTGCTCCATAAAATGAATACTTACAAACCAGTCCCAGTACCGAAATGGTTAACCAAAGAACAGACGTAAATGAACGTTAAAAATAAAATAGAGAGTCTTCGCGATGAACTAAGAGAACATAATTACAACTATTATGTTTTGGACGATCCTACTATTTCAGATTATGATTTTGATGTAAAACTGAAAGAGCTTCAGGCCTTAGAAGAACAATATCCGGAGTTTTATGATGAATCTTCCCCTACTTTAAGGGTTGGTGGGGCAGTAACTAAGAATTTTGAAACTATAGTTCATGAGTCTAGAATGTACTCTTTGGACAATTCCTATTCAAAAGAAGATTTGGAGGATTGGGAAAAACGTATTCAACGTATTTTAGGAGATGTTGAGGTAGCCTTTACCTGTGAATTAAAGTATGATGGGGCATCTATAAGTTTGACCTATGAAGAGGGGAAATTGGTTCGAGCAGTTACGCGGGGAGATGGATTTCAAGGTGATGATGTTACCGCTAATATTAAAACAATAAAATCGGTACCACTTCAATTGAAGGGCGATTACCCGGCAAAATTTGATATTAGAGGTGAAATCATCCTTACCCTAGAGGGTTTTGCCAGAATGAACCAAGAGCGTTTGGCCAATGGGGAAGAAGCCTATATGAATCCAAGAAATACAGCATCTGGCAGCCTAAAACTTCAAGACAGTGCTCTTGTGGCCAAGCGCCCTTTAGAATGCCTGTTATATAGTATAGTCGGTAAGAATTTGAATTTTGATTCTCAATTTGATATGCTCGAAAAAGCACGCGAATGGGGCTTTAAAGTGCCCACGGTAGCGAAGCTCTGCAAAACTACAGATGAGGTGATGCAGTTTGTTGAGGATTGGGATGTTAAACGTCACGATTTACCGTATGAGACCGATGGTGTAGTCGTTAAGGTCAATAGTTTAAGACATCAAGACGAATTAGGGTATACGGCCAAGGCACCACGATGGGCAATGGCCTATAAATTCAAAGCGGAGCAGGTTTCTACGGTATTGCATGAGATTACCTATCAAGTAGGTAGAACAGGTGCGATAACCCCAGTAGCAAATTTAGAACCTGTTTTACTGGCGGGTACCACTGTAAAAAGAGCCTCTTTGCATAATGCCGATCAAATAGCAAAACTGGATATTCGTGAAGGGGATACGGTATTTGTTGAAAAGGGTGGGGAGATTATACCAAAAATAATTTCAGTAGATTTCACGAAACGCCCAGTTGATTCCCAGGCGACTATGTATAGAACAAATTGTCCAGAATGCGATACAGCACTCATTCGTAAAGAAGGGGAAGCGCAGCATTTTTGTCCTAATGACTCCGGCTGTCCTCCACAAATAACAGGACGAATTCAACATTTTATTTCTCGTAAAGCGATGGATATTGAAGGTTTGGGTGGTGAAACGGTAGAGCTTTTGTTTAAAGAAGGCTTGATCAAGAATTATGCAGATTTATATACGCTTACCAAAGAACAAGTAATGCCTTTGGAACGTATGGCGGAAAAATCTGCCGAAAATTTAGTGAACGGCGTAGCGGCTTCAAAAGCAATTCCTTTTGAACGCGTTCTTTTTGGACTAGGGATACGTTATGTAGGGGAAACGGTGGCTAAAAAATTAGCTAAAGCATACAAAAACATAGATGCTTTAATGCTTGCCAACCAAGAGGAACTGGTTGCGGTCGATGAGATAGGTGAAAGAATAGCGGAAAGTGTGGTGCAATTTTTCGCAGACGAAAGCAATAGGGAAATAGTTTCCAGATTAAAGTCTTATGGACTTCAATTTTCATTATCCGAAGAGCAACTACAAAATCAATCGGACACCTTAAAAGGCAAAACTTTTGTGGTTTCAGGGGTTTTTGAAACCATTGGCCGTACGGAACTTAAAAAATTAATAGAAGATAATGGGGGTAAGGTTTCTTCATCCATTTCATCCAAAACCACCTATTTAGTAGCCGGGGCTAATATGGGGCCAAGCAAAAAAACAAAAGCTGAAGGGTTAGGTGTTCCTATTATTTCAGAACAGGAGTTTTTGGAAATGGTTTAATCCTCACAACTCTCACAATACGTATCATGTAAGTAGTCATCTTCTAATAGTTGAAAAGTTACACCACCTTGATTAGAGGCATTAAAAAGCCTACAGAATCGTTCTTTGTTAAGATTAATCGCATTGAGCATGATGGTGCGATACTCAGTATTTTGAATGATTTCTTTATTCACCAACGTAAGGTTTAAATAGTAAAACAAAAGATTTTCATCAACGTCTACGGTCTTCATTTTTGGTTGTAGTAAATTTTCGGCAGCCTTAAGGTCGGCATAATAGGTCAAAAACTGGGCAAGACTTAGGTAATCATAATCTTGGAGCGGAACGTTTTTATAATTTTCTGCAATGTATTTCACGGACTTGTCTTTATTGACATAGTCGCGTTCACGCATAAACAGTTCACTTTTAATAATATGATAGTTCACTAGCATACGATTGATTAACTTTTGGTTAATGCCGTACTTTTTTAGGTTTAAGAGTTCGTTCTTAAAATTTTCTTGTTTTACGGGTTCTACGTTATAGCGCCAAATACGCATTTTTAGGGCGGCAATATTGTATTTAATTCGTTTGTCCTTTGGAGCTAATTTTTCTAGCTCTTGGAGTTCTTTGTAGGCAATAAGCAGGTTTCTCTCATCTTTTAAATATCTAAAAGCCGAATTTTTATTGAAAAAAGGAGCGTATTTAAGCTGCCTAGGTATTTCCATAGTGGATAATACATCAGGATTTGCTTCTTTGTCTTTTAAGCGTTCAAAAATAGAATTCTGTAAGGCCGCGGCCTCATCCAAATCGTCATCACCAATAGCGTCATTAAATAGTTTAATGATGACTTCCGTAGCCATATCCTTGTATTTGTCTATTCGTTCAAGCTCTAATCGAACAACAGCTTTTCTATGGTTTCGAAGGTATTTCTCTAATTCTTGTGCAGTGCTGCCAGTTAGTTTTTGTTTTACCTCGGCTTTGGTCAGCGATTTAAAAGAATCAAAGTTCGTTCCAGTAATATCATTCAAGAACTCTACCCAGTTTTCAGATGTAGAAACTTTGGTTTCTATTGTGGGCTCTTGAAAAGCCTGCATGGCTTTCACTATGCTTGATGCCCTTTCTTGTTGTAGTTTTAGGTTACGTTCGGCATTACCTTCTACAGAGGCATACGCCTTTATATCAATCTTTCTAATATTAAAATCTGTTAATCTAAGAGAATCATATAATGGTTTAATATCTTCTTGGGAATACCCCGATTTATTCTTCTCAAAAGGAATGGTAAACGTAAAGGTTTTTTGTTTTAGCGAATACTGGTCATCGTTCGCTTTGGCACTTAACTTGGTTCTGTAGGTTATAGCGTCTAGATACATGCCCATATCCAACAAATCCCATTGGTAGGATTCTAGGTTAAAAATAGTATAGTATTGACAAAGGTTCTTATCGGTTAAAAAGAGGATGTTAAATTCAACTTCTTTAGTCTTGTATGAATCTGGCAAGCGTCCGACCCGAGCTCTAAATTTATTGTTCTCAGCTGGGCGAAGGTTTTTTTTTAACTCAGCGGCGTAAACTGGTTTTAGAAGCTCACCCCGTATTTGCTGTAACTCTGGCAATACTTCGAGACAACCATACCTATCTTTTGAAACAATGTCTACCGCAATACCATCACCTGCGTTTTTAAACAAGAGATTAAACCATTTCTTATCGTTTACCTCAAAATAGAGCGTATTGGTTTTGTCCATCTGAATTGAAAAACCTACTTCCTTGGGTTTTTGTGCAAAGGCCTGAAAGCATCGTTGACAAACAATGCTTCTTTCGCTTTGAGGAAATTCAATATCGAAAGTTTCTTGTGCAAAACCATTTGTGCTTAGTGCTAAAAAGAATAGAATTAATTTAAGGTAATAAGGTTTCATAGTTAGTTTTTGACGTCTAGATAAACTTTTACTCTTCTTTCGGCGTTCTCCTTAATATTCATGTAGTAGAAATTGATATCTGCGATATGGTAATTTTTACTGCGATATAAAAAGCTCCAAGGAAACTTTGGTTTTGTTGCCCATAGAATGCCCTCATGAACTTGAGCGTCTACACGTCTTGGAAGTATTCGATTAAAATCTCTAAGTACAGCCCCCAAGTTTTGGTTTTTTGTAACATAGGTAGTATCTGTTGTCCAGGTTAAAGGATTGGTGACTAAAATAGAATCGTCGACAGGTCTGTCATCCGGAATGTAGTTTCTTTTGAAGGTTCTCCACGAAATAAAGCAGCCCAGTTCGGTTGCGCTTTCACAAGGAAAAATAGTTTTGAAATAGTCCTTTGGCACAGGCATGCCAATGAGGTAAGCAGCTACTAATTGCTGCTGTAACGATGTGTTATCAAAAAATTCTTTGATTAGCGGCCCTGCATGGGTTGTTCCTTGACTATGCCCTGCAATGATTACGGGCCTACCATTGTTATAGTATTTAAGGTAGTGTTCAAAGGCATTTTTCACATCGTTATAGGCCAATGCAAATGCTTTTTTTGCCGATTCTTTATCAGATGTGCTATAACTCACCAAATGTGCTTGCCGATAGCGTGGCGCAAAAACACGTCCCGCAGTATTAAATGCGCTGGCTTGAAATAGAATAGTAGACGCATCGACTTGGTTATTCAATTCTTTATTTGATATACTTGGGTTCCAAGGAAGATTTTTCCCTTTACTTCTATATATTGTTGGGTGGATAAAAAAAACATCTGCTTTTAAATTTGACGAGGCAGTTCTGTCAGACCCTGGAATTTTATCTGCGTTATCCCTTTTATCTGGATGGGCGGCCCAGTGATTCAGGTTTGAGTAGTCAATTTCTAAAACCTCAGGGCTGCTATAAGTTGCAGAAGGACCATAAGTCTTACAAGAGGTGAATTGAAATATAACAAATAGAATAAAGAGTAGCGAATATCGAATCATATCGCCTAATTTAGAGAAAGATTTTTGAAGTTGAAATGAAAATAGCCTTCAACCGTAAATGATTACAAACACAACAAGAAGATTTTGGTATGTACTACTATCAAGCTTTGCCTTTTTAGTACGCTATCGTTATTTTAAAAAATGGTTTTGGGCGCCGATGCTCATTTTACTTTTGGGTTTTGTGGTGCCTCAGAAAATGATAATTCCCGTAGAGAATGCCGATTTAAAAAGTTGGGATGAAAAATCTTTTTGGGCCTACCCGTGGGGGAGTTCTATTACGCATAAGGGGATTGACATTTTTGCGGAAAAAGGAACACCAGTTGTGGCATCTACTAACGGAATTGTAGTTTATACCTTTGATGGTGGAAAAGGAGGGAAGTCCGTTATGGTTCTAGGCCCCAAGTGGCGATTTCATTACTATGCACATTTAGATAGAATTGAAACTTTTCCTCTGAAACCTTTGAAAAGGGGTTCGGTTATTGGTGCCGTTGGCGATACCGGAAACGCGAAGGGCAAGCCACCACATCTACATTACGCCATTACGACGCCCTTTCCTTATTTTACCTTATGGGACGATAATGCCGTGCAAGGCTGGAAAAAAATATTTTATTTGAATCCGGATATTTGGTTGCGGCCTTAACTTTATAAAATGACACCTCAGAATTACGATGATTTTACAAGAACATTGACCGAAGAAATTCCGGATACAAAATGGCCTTTGGCACTACAATCCCTTTGGTATGCCTCAAATAATGATTGGGACGCATCCCATAACATTGCCCAAGACCTCCATACCCCGATAGGCAGTTGGATTCATGCTCATCTACACCGCGCAGAAGGTGACAAGTTTAATGCCGATTACTGGTATAGGCAGGCTGGCAAACCATTTTCTAAACTATCTATTCAAGACGAGATCAAGGAAATCACAGAATCAATTTTATCGAAATGATTTAGTGCGCTAGGCCGTTAAAATTTACTCTCCGGCCTGCAGATTTAGTTCTCCAACAGCTTTTCTAACATCATCACCCCAGATAAACAAACGATTGTAAGGTTTTACTTTATGGTAGCGTTGCGGATTATAGATTTTTAAGTTGGTCATGTCAACACAATAACGCTGTACCCAACTACCTTCATTAATAAAATAGCCTTCTGATGCTTTAGCTTTTTTACACTGTTGGTGCAGTTTCATACACATTCTGTATTCATATGCTGTGAGCATTTTAGGATCGGCCCAGGCCCCAAGGTTATTTTCAAAGGCATTTTTTGTTCCTAACCTCGCCAGAAGTAAATCTGAATTCTTCGGCAGATTAGGATATATCAAAATTGAAGAGGCCCAACCAGACTCTAACAATAATAGATTGAAAGTTTTTCGTCCATCCGCTGTAACCGATGAAAGCTCAGTTTTGGTATAGCTGGGGGCAACATAAGCTAGAAGCCTGCCATAACGATCAAAATGCTCATCTGCAGATCGCACAAAAAGACTACGGTTGGTTCCGTTTGGTTTTTGTAATCTTTGGTTCATAAGCTGTCTAAAAAACTCTTTGGCTGCAAGACCTTGTGTAATCTGAAGTGTGCCTGCGTTTGTTAGTTTTGGTAGTAAAAGGGCTTTTAGTTCTGGGTCTATCCAGGCATCGAAATTACCCGTTTCCAACAGGGTTTTTAGCTCGTTTAACTTTGTGTTCGCGGTCGTTTCGCCCCCCAAATAACTTGTTTCTGGGGTGTCTATGCCCAACATGCGAATGGGCATTCTGACATAAGGGGTGTCTCCGTCCGCAGGATCTCCAGATTTACTCTTCTTGCCCAGTTGGTTGAGTTCTATACCTTTTGGATCCCAAAAAATTGGTACTTCTGCCATGTTCAAATGCTTTGTTGATTAAAAATTTTAAGTTAATGATAATCGTAGAGAATCATAACAAAAATGTGTATTCGTAAGCTAAACCTGTATGAAAGGGAATAAATTATGGATAAGCAAATGTTATGAATAAAACATATTGTGTATTTTTTAACAATTATTGTTAATTATCTTTGCCAATAGATTGCTAGGATATTAATTACCTTTGTGTAAATGCGCAAGTTCAAATGATATTCAGGGCAATTCAAGATAAATTTAAAGTCAAATCAGGGCTTAAATATTTAGAGGATGAGTTAGCAAAATCTAAACCTTTAAGTAATCGTAAACCAGGAGTTTCGTCGATTGGATGTATTGTTGACATGGACAAATTTCCTGACCCCGAAGCATTTAATAAGTTGATAACGGATTTTTCATTACAACCGAACGGTGTTAAAATTATCGGCTACAAAAAGGACGAAGCGGCACATTCGCCATTCGGAATTCAGTTTTGCACCGATAAAGATTTAGGGTGGAACGGTACAATTGAAAACGGGTTTGTTTCAGAGTTTGTTGATAGGGAGTATGATGTGCTCATTAACTATTATACCGATGATAAGCTGGTGCTAAACTTATTGACAGCGCGCACAAACGCTAGAATAAAAGTTGGTTTTCCTTCGGTGGATACCAAGTTGAATGATCTAATTTTCGATACTGCCGTGAGCAACTTTGATGTGTTTAGGGCAGAGTTAAAAAAATATTTAAAGGTTCTTAACGAATTATAGTAATGGAAGCATTGATGGGTACAGGTGTAGCATTGGTTACTCCTTTCAAAAAAGATTTTTCTGTAGACACTAGAGCGCTAGAGCAGATTGTAGAACATTGTATAGCGGGCGGTATAGACTACTTGGTGGTTTTAGGAACCACGGCAGAATCTGCAACTTTGTCTAAAACCGAAAAAGAACTCGTTAAGAAGACTGTTATAAACGCTAATGCAGGTAGGTTGCCCTTGGTTGTTGGTATAGGTGGAAATAATACCGGGGCAATTATTGAAGAATTGGCCGAATCCGATTTTGAAGAATTCACGGCGATACTTTCTGTTTCGCCCTACTACAATAAACCTACGCAAGAAGGCATATATCAACATTTTAAGGTGATTTCTAACGTATCTCCCATCCCTATAATTCTTTATAATGTACCTTCTAGAACTGGCAGTAATATGTTGCCAGAGACGACCTTAAGAATAGCACGTGACTGTAATAATGTCATAGGCATAAAGGAGGCCTGCGGTGATATGGTGCAGATAGATACCATCTTAGAACAAAAGCCAAATGATTTTATGGTGATTTCTGGTGATGATTTTACCGCATTACCAACTGTTTTGGCAGGTGGGGCAGGAGTGATATCAGTTTTAGGACAAGGACTTCCTACTTCTTTTTCAAGATTGATCAAGTATGGCTTGCAGGGCAATTCGGATGCGGCTTATGAGCTTCATCATGCGCTTCTTAATGGGATGCATCTAATTTTTGAAGAAGGTAATCCCGCGGGAATTAAAACCATATTTGAGCATTTAAAAATATGTGATGCCCATGTGAGATTGCCATTGATGGAAGCAAGCCCGAATTTAAAGGTAAAAATCAAGCATTTTTTAGATACTTTGGAAATCGCTGAGGTACCGCATAGTTAAATCTTCGCTAAAACTATTGGTATGGCCTTTCCGAGGGCTTATGTTTGTGCGTGTAACTATTTTTTTTATATCCGTTGATAATCACTAATTTTGCCAAATATTTTTGACAATGAGGGCTATTTTACCTTTACTTTTTTCCGCCATCTTTTTGGTTTCCTGTAATGAGTACCAAAAAGTACTTAAAAACACGGATATTAAGGCTAAATATGATATGGCCGAGAAGTTCTATAATGAAGGGGATTACAAACGCGCTAAAAGACTGTTTGAACAAATTGCACCTAAATACGTAGGTAAACCCCAAGGAGAACGTGTAATGTTTTTCTTTGCCAACTCGTATTTCAAAACAGGTGATTATTACTTGTCGGGTTACCAATTTGAGAGGTTCATCAAGTCTTACCCGAAAAGCGATAAAATTCAAGAAGCGTCTTATTTAGGAGCCAAAAGTTATTATGAGTTATCACCTAAGTATAGTTTAGATCAATCGGAAACCGATAAAGCACTTGGTAAACTACAAACGTTTATTAATACTTATCCTGAATCTGAATTTTTTGCAGATGCCAACGACATGGCGCAGGAGTTGACCACAAAAAAAGAAAAGAAAGAAATAGAGATTGCCAAGCAGTTTGATAAGTTGGGGGAGTTTAATTATCCCATCTTGGTTTCGGCAATTGCGGCTTTGGATAATTTTATTGCCGACAACCCTGGTTCTGAGTATCGTGAAGATGCTTTTTATTATAGGGTAAAGGCATCGGCTAACTTGGCCTTTAACAGCACCCCACAGCGTATGCAAGAACGTTTGAAAGAAGCAATGGAAGCTTACAACGCCCTAAAAAAATCCTATCCGGAAACAAGGTATGATAAAGAGGCCGCAAACCTTTACGAAAAAATAACAAAAGAATTGCAAGGCATTCAAGAGAAAGCCAA
>CAYGUZ010000012.1:0-14196 GCA_964353215.1 uncultured Flavobacteriaceae bacterium | reverse complement strand
GTTCTTAACAACTTACATTTGCAGCTAATAAACACTTAAACTTAAAATTTTGAGCATGAAACATCTTAGCAAATTTTTAGTTGTTGCCTTACTGCTTGTAGGAGCAAACAACCTACAAGCGCAAGACGAGAATAATCCATGGCAGGTTGGCTTTGGGGTAAATGCAATTGACACCTATCCGGCAAGTGCAAGCCAACTTTCTGAAGCCTTGGGTCAAACAAGTTCTTTCGGTAACGAATTCTTCAATGTAAATGACCACTGGAACATTTTGCCTTCTGTATCTTATGTATCTGTTTCGAGATATATAGGAGATGGTTTCTCTATTGGAGCTAGAGGTTCTTTGAACAGAATAGATCAATTAGGAGACGTAAGTGTCGATGATTTATCTCATTATGCTATCGATGGAACTATCAAATACAATATACTTAAAAACACCAAATTAGACCCTTTTGTTGAAATCGGAGGTGGTTATACTTGGGTAGATGAAATAGGAGCTGGTACAGTAAACGGTGGTCTTGGTTTAAATTATTGGTTCACAGACAATCTTGGTGTAACTGTTCAATCTTCATACAAACATGCTTTTGAAGATTATGGGGTAACTCATATTCAGCACCTAGCTGGTCTTAACATCCGTTTTGGTGGTACTGACACTGATGGTGATGGCATCTATGACAAAGACGATGCTTGCCCAGAAGTTGCTGGTCTTGAAGCTTTCAACGGTTGTCCTGATTCTGATGGAGATGGCATAGAAGATGGAAAAGATAGCTGCCCTAATGCAGCTGGTTCTAAAGAAATGAACGGTTGTCCTGATTCTGACGGAGATGGTATAGCTGATAAAGATGATGCTTGTCCTAATGAAGCTGGTATAGCCGCTTTAGCTGGTTGTCCTGATGCTGATGGTGATGGCGTAGCTGATAAAGATGATGCTTGTCCTAGCGAAGCTGGTCCTGCAGAGAACAAAGGTTGCCCATGGGCAGATGCTGATGGCGATGGCGTTCTTGATAAAGACGATCAATGTCCTCAAGTTGCTGGTACCGTAGCTAACAATGGTTGTCCAGAAGTAACTGCAGAAGTACAGAAGCAACTGAATGACTATGCTAGAACTATATTGTTCGACACTGGCAAAGCCTCTATAAAAGCTGAATCTACATCAGTAATGGTAGATATCATTCAAATCTTGAGTGAGTATCCTAATGCTAAATTTACAGTTGAAGGTCATACTGACAGTGTTGGCAGTGCTAAACTAAACCAGTCTTTATCTGAAAAACGTGCTAATTCAGTTCGTGATTTCTTAATCGATAAAGGAATAGGTTCAGATAGATTAACTGCAATTGGATACGGAGAAGACAAGCCGATCGCAACAAACAACACTAGAGCTGGTAGAACTCAGAACAGAAGGGTTGAAATCAACTTAGTGAAATAAGTTTAAGATAAATATTTATAAAAAGCCTCGGCAATTGCCGAGGCTTTTTTATTTTTAAGAAATGCAAAGCTTCCTTGAAAATGTTCTTTTTCAATTAAACAACGATTATGAAAGGTTAGACGAATTAACCTATATCGTGCCTAGTAAAAGGGCAGCTATATTCCTAAATAAACACCTATGCTCTTATTTAAATACTCCGGTATTTGCACCTAAGATTTATAGCATAGAAGAATTTATAGCTGAAATAGCAGGTTTAGAATATGCAACCAATACTGAATTACTCTTTGAGCTTTATTCATCTTATTCAAAGGTTCACCTAGAAGAAAAAGATGATTTCAGTTCTTTTCTTAAATGGGGGCAAACACTGCTTCAAGACTTTAATGAAATAAATCGATATCTAGTCGACCATAATTCACTATTTCACTACCTAACATCAATTCAAAAATTAAACAACTGGGGCCTTAGCGCAAAAAAATCTGAACTAATAAGTAATTATTTAGCTTTTTGGAATAGCCTTCCTGCAATTTATAAGGCGTTTACCCAACATCTTCTTCAAAACAAAAAAGGCTATCAAGGTTTGGTATACCAACAAGCTTCCGAAGCCATTGAAAGCTATCTAAAGTCAAATACAACTAAAACCTTCGTCTTTATTGGGTTTAACGCACTGAATAACGCGGAATCAAGAATTATTCAAAAATTTTTAGTAAAAGATAACGCTGAAATATACTTCGATCTTGATGAGTACTTTTTAAAAGATCCTATTCACTCTGCTTCTCATTTTATACGCTATTACAAAAAAACATGGCCCTATTTTAAAGGTATTGCCCTCCGTGGAATCACTGCTAACTTTTCTTCAGAAAAATCAATTCAGATCATTGGCGTGCCAAAATCCGTTTCACAAGCCAAATACGCCGGTAACCTAGTAAAAAAGCTCTACTCCGCTAATCGAAATAATTTAAAAAATACCGCATTAATTCTCGCAGACGAGAATTTACTGGAACCTGTTTTAAATTCTATCCCCAATACACTTAACAAAGTAAATATTACCATGGGGCTCTCACTACAAAATGCAGCCTTGGCAAGCTTTTTTGAAGCACTTTTTGGACTACATATCAATAAGAGCAAAAATGGATTTTTTTACCAAGACTTTCTCAAGTTTTTATCGAATCCATATACCACAATACTATTTACTGAAGGAGCCATTGATTACTCCAAAAAATTACAAGAAAACATCCACAACAACAACTGGGTCTTCTTAAACCTACATCAAATAGTAACTGCAGTACCCAAACTTCAAAAATTAGTTTCTAAGATTTTTATTGACTGCCCTAATGGGCAAGACCTCTTAAAAATTCATCGGTATATTATTGAATTATTAAAACAAAAACTTAGTGAAGGAAAGAGTTTTTATGACTTGGAACAGCTTTATCATTTCTATAGAATAACCAACCAAATTGAAGCCCATTTAGACACCTTTAAGTTTCGGGTGGACTTAAAGGCACTTAAAAATCTATTTTTTGAATTATTGAGTAAAGAAACCTTAGATTTTAAAGGAGATGCAATCGAAGGTCTGCAGATCATGGGAATGCTAGAGAGCAGGGTTTTAGACTTTGAAACCGTAATTATAACTTCGGTCAATGAAGGTATACTACCGTCAGGTAAAAGTAATAACTCTTTTATTCCGTATGATGTGAAACAAGAGTTCGGCTTACCTACTTATAAAGAAAAAGATGCCATTTATACCTATCATTTTTATCGTATTCTACAGAGAGCCAAAAACGTATATCTTATTTACAATACGGAACCAGATGTTCTAGAAGGTGGTGAAAAAAGTAGATTTATAAATCAACTTTTAACAGATGAAAAAATAAACAAATACGTAACGCACAGTATTGCCTCTCCAAAGGTAAAATCAAATACCCCCAAAGAAGTGGTTATAAATAAATCGCCATTGCTACTGGAGGAGTTACAGGTACTTGCTGCCAAAGGGTTTTCGCCTACATCACTGACCAACTACATTAGAAACCCGATTGAATTCTATCGAAAAAATATCCTCAAAATAGATGTTCTTAACGAAGTAGAGGAAAGTATAGCACTTAATACTTTCGGAACCATTATACATGACTCTCTAGAAGATTTGTATTCAAACTTTGTTGCTCAAATACTTACACAAGAAATGCTTTTAGAGGCAAAGCAAAAGGTGCCATCAGTTATTCAGCGTCATTTTAACAAAAGTCACTCAGGGGCCGATCTGACCAAAGGAAAAAACCTTATTATCTATAACGTCATCATAAAATATGTTGAGGACTTTATTTCATATGAAATAGAACAACTGAAAAAACATCAAATAAGATTATTGGGCGTTGAACTGAATCTTAGGTTGCAATTGAACATTCCTGAATTGGCCTTCCCCGTAATTCTAAAAGGTAAAATAGATCGGATTGATGAAATAGATGGACAGCTAAGAATACTTGATTATAAAACAGGCACCGTCAACCCTAGTGAAGTAGAGCTTATGGAATGGGATTGTATTATAACAGATAAAAAGTTCAGCAAGGTATTTCAACTGTTATGTTACTCACTAATGTATCGTAGAAAAGAAAAGAAAGCCTCGTTTGAAGCTGGCATCATCCCCATAAAAAAAATAAGTGCCGGTGTATTACGTTTCGCAACTAAATCATCAGCAAGAGGCCCTAAAGAGCATATTATAAATTCAGATGTGCTTTCGGTTTTTGAATCTCATTTAAAACAACTAATTCTAGAACTATTTAATCCTGAGATTCCGTTTTCAGAAAAAGAAGATCCATCATTTTAAATCGGGGCGTGTTGGTCGAACCTCAATCTTACTAGGTAAGGTTCTTGGGTGCATTTTTAAAAGGTCTACTACCAACTTTCCAATATCCTCAGGTTGAATTTTCCAAGCATCTTTAGCAGAAGGTTCGTTATCATTAAAATAAGTTGATACAGAACCGGGCATAATTGTACTCACTTTAATACCATACTTTCTTAAATCTAACATTACGGCCTGAGTGAAACCAACAACTCCGAATTTTGTAGCATTGTACCCTGCTCCCTGGGCAAAAAAATTGGTGCCCGCTAAACTTGCGAGCGTCATATAGTAACCCTCTGTAATTTTTAGAGCCTCTACGGAAGCCTTTAAGGTATGAAAGACACCTGTTAAATTGGTGTCTATCATTTGTTTCCAGCTGTCTACTTTCATTTGGTCCACCGGAGCAAAATGACCAACCCCTGCATTTGCCAAGACCACATCTAATCTACCCCATTTATCCAAAATAGTGCTTACCACAGCTTTTTCGTCCTCTAGAACAGTAACATCTGAACTTAGCGGTAGAACATAGTCTTTATGTTCTAAAGTCTTGGCTGCCTCTATAACCGTCTCTAGATTTCGGCCACTTATTGCAACTTTCATTCCTTGCTCGAGCAAACTCTTGGCAACACCTAAGCCAATTCCTTTACTACCACCTGTGATATAGGCAACTTTATCTTTTAACATCATTAGACCTTTATTACAAAAATAGTATCATACTTCTTAAGAAATGCCTCATTGTGATAGATTAACTTCCTTTTAGTACAATCTCAAATGGTTAAAAGTCCGGTTTATAATCGGTTGGAAGTCTTTTTCTTTTTAAGTGAATCTTGTATGATGGGAATTACCAAAACCAACATATACACAAAAGCGAATCCTGCCAAACCTAAACAAATACCTAGAATAAGATTTATTGTAGTATCATTCATATTACTTCGATTGATTGTTGTACTATATTGGACACCAATTACTTAGAAAAGTCACTTTTCTATATATCTTGATTAAAAAAGCCTCCACGGATGTGGAGGCCTTTGTTTACTGGGTGGAGAATACCGGAGTCGAACCGGTGACCTCTTGCCTGCCAGGCAAGCGCTCTAGCCAGCTGAGCTAATCCCCCTTAGAATATGACAAAGGAAACACAATTTAAATTGGTTTCAAAATTGATTTAGTGTTTAGTACTTCTTTACACTTAGTACTAGAACAGGTACAGGTGCAAAGAATTCAGATTTTAGTACCGTACTCTTTTCCCAAAGCTTTTTGAAAAAACCGCGTTTTCGCCTAAATACACAAAGTAAATCTGGCTGGGTGCTTCTAAAATGTTCTAAGACCCCTAAATACGTAGTGGCATTTTCAGAAATGGTAAGGTTCTTACTAATATCTAGAAGTGCAGTGTTCACTTGTAGATCTTCTTCTGAATACCCTGGTGTTTTCACCAGTAGTAAATTAACCTCAGCATTATTCTTATTCATTATAGCCACTAAAGGGTGTAAAATTTTACTTCGCTTTAAAATACCCGATTTAAATGCCGTCAAAATACTCTTTATGGGCTTATATCTTGTCCCTTTTGGAACTACTAGGGTTGGTATATTGGTCTGTTTAATTATTCTTCCTGAAGTGTTTCCTAAGTAATATTCTTCATTGATATCATTGCTTCTTGGGGCAATAACAATTAAATCTATGCCCAATTCTTTTTTAATTTCTAAAAGTCCATCAACGATATCACCATTGTAAGATGCAATTTTTACATCCAATCCTTTTGTATCTATTCTACCAACAATACCCTTTATATTCTCCCTACTACTTTGGGCCACTTTCTCTTTAATATTTCCAAGACTACCCGTTCCCGAAGTTACCGTAAAAACATCCATTATATAGATATTTGCTCCAAAATCGGATGCAAAGTCTACAGCGTATTGCAATGTTTCGTGTGAATCGGGTGATGTGCCTAAAGGAACCAATATATTGTTCATGGTCAGGTTATTAAGATTATACTATAAATTTACAACTTAATCCAAGTCATTTAATGATACGACGTGCAAAGATATCTGAAATAGGCGATATAATGGCAATTACAAGAGAATGTGCAGCATTTATGATGGGCAAAGGCATTTACCAATGGAATGAGTACTACCCTTCTAAAGAAGCATTTTTACTGGATATAAAACGAAACGAGCTGTATGTGCTACAAGCAGAAAACAAGGTCATTGGCACCATAGTGATTTCAACACATATGGATGCCGAATACATCCCCATTAAATGGCTGACCGAAAACAAAAACAACTGTTATATACACCGCCTAAGTGTGCATCCAGATTTTCAAGGAAAAGGGTATGCCCAGAAAATGATGGCTTTTGCTGAAAACACTGCAAGGCAAAATGAATTTTTATCTGTGCGCTTAGACACTTTTTCTCAAAACAAGCGCAATCAAAGATTCTATGAGACCCGAGGTTACCAAAAACTGGGGGACATTTTTTTTCCGAAACAAAGTGAACACCCTTTTCACTGTTATGAATTGGTGCTGTAACTTGTAGCCTGATTTGAAAACTACCGTAAACCTAAAGAACATCAATAATCTTGCAATTCCTGCGACCATCTCGGGTATTGCAGAACCCATTTTATCGATTACCGATACCGCCATTGTCGGTAATATAACTGTAGATGGATTAGAGTCTTTAGCCGCAGCAGGTATCGTAGGGTCTTTTTTATCTATGCTTATATGGGTATTAGGGCAGACCCGGAGTGCTATTTCTGCCATTATCTCGCAATATTTGGGAGCAGGTAAAATTCATGAAGTCAAAGACCTGCCTGCACAGGCAATTTTCTTTAATATTTTATTGAGTTTGTTTCTTTTGCTTTCGACCGTTTTTATCGTTGAAGATATTTTTAGGCTTTTTGAGGCTTCGGGCAAAATTTTAGAATACTGCGTCTCCTATTATTCCATTCGTGTTTGGGGTTTTCCATTGACGCTGTTCACCTTTGCCGTCTTCGGAATATTCAGAGGGTTACAAAATACCTATTACCCCATGCTCATCGCCATTATAGGGGCCGTTCTAAATATTATTCTTGATTTTATTTTTGTTTACGGTATCGAAGGGATACTGCCGGCCATGTATTTAGAGGGCGCTGCCTGGGCAAGTCTAATCTCTCAAGGTGTTATGGCCATCTTGGTCTTCTTCTTGTTACGCGCAAAAACCGACATCAGTCTAAGACTTCGTTTTCCGTTGAACAAAGAATTGAAAAGACTTGTTTTTATGAGCCTAAATCTTTTTGTTAGGGCTTTGGCCTTGAACGCAGCTTTGATTCTAGCGGTACGAGAAGCGACGGCTTTGGGCGACCGGTTTATCGGAGCCCATACCATAGCGATAAATCTTTGGCTGTTCTCGGCCTTCTTTATTGATGGCTATGGCGCTGCCGGCAATAGTATGGGAGGTAAACTCTTGGGGGAAAAAGATTATAACGGATTGTGGACGTTGGCAAAAAAGATTATTACTTATGGAATGATAGTAAGTCTTATTCTAATGCTCGCTGGATTCATTTTCTATTATCCCTTAGGGCGTATTTTCTCTAATGAACAAATCGTTCTTCAAACCTTTTATGGTATCTTCTTTATCGTAATTTTAGGCCTGCCTATGAATACGCTTGCTTTTGTTCTCGACGGGCTATTTAAAGGATTAGGGGAAATGAAATACCTGCGTAATGTACTTCTTTCAGCAACCTTTTTGGGTTTTGTTCCCGCACTGTACCTAGGAAAACATTTTGGATTGGGTTTCTATGCCATATGGATCGCTTTTGTGGTATGGATGGCCATTCGGGGAGGAGCTTTAGTTTTTAAGTTTAGGCGAAAATTTCGCCCCCTCTTGCAAAACCAGTAATTTAGAGTTTCTCTTAAATACAATTAAACACTATGGGTACAGAAAGAGCAAATGGAAGTCTTTATACCAGTATTAGCAATCGAATCGCAACCGTAGAATTTGGTCACCCGACCAGTAATTCTTTTGTATCGGAGTTGTTACAACGATTAACAGCCGAAATAAATCAACTTTCATCAAATGATGAAGTCTCGATTATTATTCTTAAGTCTGAAGGTGACCGGGCATTTTGTGCCGGAGCATCTTTTGATGAACTTGTAGCAATTTCTAATTTGCATGAAGGAAAAGCATTTTTTAGCGGCTTTGCCCATGTTATTAATGCCATGCGCAGTTGTGACAAACCGGTTATTGGTCGAGTACAAGGTAAGGCCGTTGGTGGCGGCGTTGGCTTAGCAGCTGCCTGCGATTATGTTTTTGCTACTGAAGCGGCATCCATTAAACTTTCTGAAATTTCAATCGGTATTGCCCCACTCGTAATAGCACCTGCCGTAGAACGAAAAATTGGTAAAGATGGCCTAGCAGAGTTGGCCTTATCTCCTACCGAATGGAAAAATGCTTACTGGGCTAAAGAAAAAGGGCTTTTTTCTAAGGTATTTGATTCTATTAAAGAGCTCGACAAAGAATTGGATAATTTTAGTTTAAAGCTAGCTTCATATAACCCAGAAGCATTAACAGCAATGAAAAAAGCATTATGGGAAGGAACCGAAAACTGGAGTTCATTGCTTTTAGATAGAGCCGAACAATCGGGAAAATTGGCCTTATCTGAAGCAACTAAAGCCGCACTGGCCAAGTTCAAAAAGTAGTACCTATTAAAAGCATTTTTATTTTGAAAAAATTCACGACTGAAATTAAATGGGCACTCTTATTCAGCATTGTAGCATTGTTATGGATGGTTTTGGAAAAAGCCTTGGGCTGGCATGATGAGCATATCGCCAAGCATGCTATCTACACCAATTTTTTCGCTGTTATTGCGATTGCTCTATATGTTTTCGCGCTCATAGAAAAACGCAATAAAGACTTAGGAGGCAAAATGACTTGGTTTCAAGGAGTTGCATCGGGTATGTTGATAAGTGTGTTTGTTGCTATTTTAAGTCCGTTAGCGCAGTACATTACGTATGAGTTTATTAGCCCTGATTACTTTACAAATATGATTACGTATGTTGTTGAAAATGATAAAATGACACAAAATAATGCGGAAGTCTATTTTAGTCTTAAAAGTTATCTATTGCAAGCCACTTTTGGGACTTTAGGTATGGGCGCGGTAACTTCGGCCATTGTAGCCCTATTTGTGAGAAAAAAATAAAGCCTTAAAAAGTTCGTTGTTAGTTATGTATTAAAAAGACGTCTTACAAGCAAGAGGTTTAAATTAAACGATATCTATGGACATTCTCTCCATCTTAAATAGCGACCTGGTATTACCTACCGTAGCATTACTAGTAATTGCTATCTACATTTTTACAAGAGTTAGAAATAGAAGAAGGTTCAAACGTTAGAAAGCAATAACTATCTTTGCCTTAAATGAATACCCTTACCATACCAAAAGGCAAAAAGGTCTACTTCGCCAGTGACAACCATTTAGGTGCTCCAAGCTCAGAAGAAAGTCTTCCTAGGGAGAAAAAATTTGTCGCCTGGTTAGATAGTATCAAAGAAGATGCCGCGGCCATATACTTAATGGGTGATCTCTTTGATTTCTGGTTTGAGTATAAAAAAGTAGTGCCCAAAGGTTTCACAAGAACGTTAGGTAAACTTGCAGAACTTACGGATGCCGGCATTCCAATTACCTATTTTGTGGGTAATCATGATTTATGGATGAACGGTTATTTTGAGGAAGAGCTCAACATTCCCGTTTTTCATAAGCCACAAGAAATTACATTAAATGCAAGCTCTTTTCTTATTGGGCACGGAGACGGATTAGGACCAGGAGATAAAGGCTTTAAACGTATGAAGAAGGTTTTTACCAATCCGTTAAGTAAGTGGCTCTTTAAGTGGCTGCATCCAGATTTAGGTGTCCGATTAGGACAATATCTATCTGTTAGCAATAAATTAATTTCTGGGGAAGAAGATGCCAAGTTTTTGGGAGAGGATAAAGAATGGTTGGTGCAATACTGCAAACGAAAGCTGGAAACACAACATTACGACCATTTCATTTTTGGTCATAGACATTTGCCTTTAGAAATTAAACTAAATGAAAAATCTACCTATACCAACCTTGGTGACTGGATTTCGTACTTTACCTACGCTGTATTCGATGGGGAGAAATTAAAACTAGAAACCTACAACTTCAGAATTTAATATTCTTATTTACAGATAGTTGAATTCTCATGTTTATCTTACTTTATTAAGTTTATAATTTTTTCCTTTTAGAATGTGTTGATGCTTTCACAACAATAGTTTCGAAAACAAGCGATTCTGCCATACATTTACCGCGTTGTTAGTTTCAGGGCAGTTCCCAAATCCATACTAACCTACTTGAAGCGAGGCAACGACACAAATCTTTGTAAAACCTACATTAAAAGATTAACCCTTCTTACCTAAGGAGGGCTTTTTGCTTTACAAAGTGCGAAGGGAAACTATTTTAAAAGCAAAGTACCATCCTCTTAAGAATCAAGTGAAAAAATAGCAGTTCACCGTGCGACAGCTGACCCGGATTAAATGAATTCACGCTCCGGTTACGGTTGGTGAACTGCATTCTTTTAAAAATCAAAAACTAGGTGAAATTTTCTCCTTTAACAAGTAAAGTATCTGTTATTCGATGAAGTGCTTTCTTACATTTGAAAATCAGAAAAACGTTTCAAAAAAGCTAATTATTCTTTTTCATGTTCCGCTACATCTTTAGATAAATCCAATCTTCTAAAAGTTGGTGAAACTATTGCCGTTGTTGCTACGGTCAGTAAGGTCATACAACCACCAAAAACCACGGCGGTCACCGTGCCAAGAAATTTTGCGGCCAAACCACTTTCAAAAGCACCCAATTCATTTGACGAACCAACAAAAATCGAATTAACCGATGCCACTCGCCCTCGCATATTATCTGGAGTCTTTAGTTGAAGGATAGTTTGTCTTATTATCATAGAAACGCCATCCACAGCACCACTCAGGAACAAGGCCGCGACCGAAATCCAGAAAGATGTTGAAATACCAAAAACAATGATACAAATACCAAAGGCAAAGACGGCCCATAACAACTTTTTACCAGCATATTTATGTAAAGGAAATCTCGTAGAGCCCAGCATCGTAATTGATGCGCCTACTGCTGGTGCCGCTCTTAAAATACCGAAACCTTCTGAACCTACATGTAAAATATCTTGGGCATAAATCGGCAGCAGGGCCACGGCGCCACCAAAAAGCACTGCTATCATATCCAACGTTAAGGCCCCAAATACCGCTTTACTATTAAAAACAAATTGAAGTCCGTCTTTTAAACTTTGTATTATCGGCTCCCCTATTTTCGGATTTAAAATAGGTTTTTTTGAAATCCTGAAAAGAAACAATAGCGCTAAAACCGAAAATCCAAAAATGATACACATAGACCAGTGAACTCCAATCCAACTTATCGCAAATCCTGCAAAAGCTGGGCCTAAAACAGAGGCCATTTGCCATGTAGAACTACTCCAAGTTGCAGCATTTGGGTATATTTTCTTAGGAACTATCAACGCTATCAATGAAAAAATTGTTGGCCCAATGAACGCTCTAACCAAGCCCCCTAAGAATACCAAGGCATAGATAACATAGAGTATTGTTTTGGTAGAATAGTCCGCTTCAAGTGATGGTAAGGTGATTAAAAACAGCCCTAAAGAAACCACCGAAAAACCTAAAATACATTTAACCAACAGATTTCGTTTTTCACTTTGGTCTACAATATGCCCTGCAAATAATGCAATACTAACTGCAGGAATAATTTCCATAAGGCCAATAATCCCAAGTGAAAGTGCGTCTTTAGTCAAAGAATAGACCTGCCACTCAATGACAATAAATTGCATGGACCAAGCAAAAACCATAGCAAAACGAACCCCTAAAAAAATGTTGAATTCTTTAAAACGTAGGGCAGCATAAGGGTCTATTTTGTTTTCCACAAATCTACTTTAAGTCTTTAAGTTTTAATTGAATACTTACATTACCTTGCCATTCGTTTTCATCTAAAGTAAAAGCGATGTCAAAACGATTTTTAGTTTTTATCTGCCCAATTTTATCTCCTAGATTAAAACCGATTGCTCCAATAGGTTTTGAACCTTTTTGGGTAAGAGCTAACTTCAAATGCTTTTCATCTTCGCCAACACCCTTGCCATAACCCGTATCTTGTACGCTTTCTGCCATAAATGTTGGGGTCATGTTTCCTGGGCCAAAAGGGGCAAATTGTTTTAGAATGCGCATCAATTTCGGAGTAATCTGTTGCATTTCAATCTGCATATCAATGCTTAGTTCAGGAGTCAATAGTTGTGGGTCGATCGATTCAGCGACAACTTTTTCAAACTTTGCTTTAAACGCTTCGTACTGCTCTTCAAGTAACGTTAAGCCTGCTGCATACTTGTGCCCGCCAAATTGTTCTATACAATCAGAGCATCCTTCAAGCGCATTGTACACATCAAATCCTTTTACCGAGCGTGCTGAAGCAGCTAGTTTATCGCCGCTTTTGGTAAAGACCAGTGTAGGGCGGTAATAGGTTTCTGTTAAACGCGAAGCAACAATACCAATAACTCCTTTATGCCAATTTTCATTATAAACCACTGAGGTAAATCGAGCCTCTTCTTTATGTTCTTTTATTTGTTTGAGGGCCTGTTCGGTAATCTCTTTATCAAGGTCTCTTCTATCGGTATTAAATCGCTCTATTTCCGCAGCAAAGGTTTCAGCCTGTTCTAGATTTGTTTCGGTAAGTAGATTGACTGCATGTTGACCATGTTTCATTCGCCCGGCAGCATTTATTCTTGGCGCAATAATAAAAACAACATCAGTAATCGTGAGCTCGTTCTTTTTGATTTGATTGATAATGGCCTTAAACCCTATTCTAGGGTTCGAATTGATAACTTGCATACCGAAATAGGCTAAAATGCGATTCTCACCCGTTATCGGAACAATGTCGGCCCCAATAGCAGTAGCTACTAAATCTAAATATGGGACTAGTTTTTCGATAGTATCACCTTTGGCAGATGCAAGCGCTTGTATCAATTTAAAACCTACCCCACAACCGCAGAGTTCGTCGTACGGGTATTCACAGTCTTCTCTTTTAGGGTCAAGAACCGCAATAGCATTAGGTAATTTTTCACTTGGCCTGTGGTGGTCACAGATGATAAAATCGATACCTTTCTCTTTGGCGTAATTTACTTGGTCTATCGCTTTAACCCCACAATCGAGAGCAATAATCAAAGAGAAGTCATTGTCTTCGGCAAAATCGATTCCTTGTAAAGAAACCCCGTAGCCTTCTCCATATCGGTCCGGTATATAAGTAGCCACGTTTGGATACTCTTCCAATAAATATGACGAAAGCAAGGCAACGGCCGTGGTACCATCCACATCATAATCACCATAAACCAAAATGTTCTCTTTGTTATTAATTGCATTTTGAATGCGCTCCACAGCTATATCCATATCCTTCATTAAAAAAGGATTATGTAAATCTGAAAGTTGAGGCCGAAAGAATTTTTTTGCTCCCTCGTATGTTGAAATACCTCGTTGCAGTAGAAGCTGCGCAACTAGGTGTTCAACTTTCAATACCTTAGAAAGTTGTTCTATTTCTTTTTGCTCAGGTTTAGGCTCAATAGTCCAGCGCATGGTGAAATTAAAGTTCAAGAAGCAAGAGCAAGTTCAAAACTTACTTTTTGTTCTTAATTATTGTTGCAATTGTTCTAATAAGTTGTTCCGCCTCATCCAATAACTCGTCCCTAACTTTTTCAGGACCATATTCAATAGTATTTAAAATCTTTAGGTTAACTCTTGATTCTTTTAACTCTTTGCGTGCGATAGTTGCTTTATTTTTAAAATCTCTATCTAATTGTGCTCCTTGCATTTCTCCGAAATTTAAAGCGGGACTTCCAGATGAGCGCAAAAGTTGATGCCATAATACTGTCCTATAAAATCGTTAG
>CAYGUZ010000011.1:0-14520 GCA_964353215.1 uncultured Flavobacteriaceae bacterium | reverse complement strand
ATTGAGAAATCTCAAGGAGTGCACTTCGATGGGTTAAGCATGACAGTTTTCAGGTTTTAGATTTCTCACGCTCACTTCATTCGGTTCGAAATGACATTGGGTTTTGAGTTTCAGTCATTTCGATATGAGTAGCTGTGCTACGATTGAGAAATCTCAAGGAGTGCACTTCAACGGGTTAAGCATGACAGTTTTCAGGTTTTAGATTTCTCACGCTCACTACACTCGATTCGAAATGAAGTCGTGTTTTGAGTTTTAGTCATTTCGACAGGAGTGGCTGTGCTACGATTGAGAAATCCCACTATAGAATTACGCTTCGATGGGCCTGTCCTGAGCTTGCCAAAGGGTTCAGGGTTACAAATAGTTAGGCACACCCTGTTAATGTTTTGATAAACCAAACCAATTCGTTTACTGTTTAATTATATTCGTTAGACAAAATAGTTTATAAAACCATTCAACCATGAAATCTTTTCTTTATCTCTTCTGCTGTCTCTCCGTTTTTCTATTGGTATCGAACAAGCCAAACGTTCAAGAATTTCAAGGGCAGGCCATTTATTTTTCAAAGTCCACCATGGATTTGGGGCCTTGGGGCGCACGTATGAACGAAGCGCAGAAAAAACAGATGCAAGCACGATTAAAAAACCGCTTAGAGAAAACCTATGTACTCAACTTCAATAAAGAGGCGTCTTGGTTTAAAGAAGAAGATAAGTTAGATGCCATTTCTGGCGCGACCGACTCATGGGGCAGCAATTTCGCCAGGGGTGAACAGTATAAAAATGTAAAAGACAATGCCTTGGTACAAAGCCAAGAGTTTTACGGCAAAAAGTTTTTGGTAAAAGATAAATTACAAGAGATATCGTGGAACATGGGCAAAGAGTCGAAACAAATAGGGCAGTACCTCTGCTTTAAGGCAACGGCATCCATACCCACCGATGAGCTTACATGGTTTGATTTCTCTTGGGGCAAGCTTAGGCGTGCCGCACCACAGAAAACGGATTCTACTGCTACTGCGGCAGCACCTGCCGAGCCTGAAATTCAGATGACCGAGGTAGAGGCGTGGTATACACCTCAAATTCCTGTTGGGCACGGCCCAGCCGAATATTGGGGGCTACCGGGCCTTATTCTTGAGGTAAGCGCCGGAAACACTACCATGTTGTGTTCAAAAATTGTCATGAACCCGAAAGAGGCATTGACCATAGTTGCACCTACAAAAGGTAAGGTGATCACTAAAGCGGCTTACCAAGAAACCGTAATGGGCAAAATGAAAGAAATGCGCGATAACCGAGGTAGAAGAAGAAGTAGATAAGGTTTTATAAATCGTTACGCTTACCCACTACCAAGTTATGCCATTATGAAAAACCTTGTTTTTGTCGCCCTCTTTTTTGTTGCTACTGCCACGTACGCCCAATTAAAATTTGAAGGTACCGTAAAAGATAGCCTTAACATGCCGTTGGAATTGGCCAATGTAATCGCCATAAACCAAGCGACCACGGGTTTAGAATCGTATGGTATCACCGACAGTTCGGGCAAGTTTAAGCTAAGCTTCGGTAAAAATGGTTCTTACGAGATACAGATAAGCTACGTGGGCATGAAAACCTATAAAGAGGTTATTAAAACTGCGGAATCTGATTTGGTACGGGATTATATTTTAGAACCTGAGAACGCTTTGGATGAGGTGGAACTTATTTACGAGATGCCCGTGGCCATTAAAGGCGATACGTTGGTCTACAATGCCGACTCCTTTAAAAACGGAAGCGAACGTAAATTGGAAGATGTGCTTGAAAAACTCCCCGGAGTTGAAATCAACGAAGATGGCCAGGTTGAAGTAGAGGGTAAGGTAGTAAACAAGCTCATGGTAAACGGTAAGGACTTTTTTGATGGCGATACCAAACTCGCCACTAAAAATATACCCTCAAAAGCAGTGGATAAAATACAGGTGCTTCGAAACTACGCCGAAGTCGGGCAATTGAGCGGAGTGGCCAATAATCAAGATAACGTTGCCCTTAACATTAAATTAAAAGAGGGCAAAGAGAATTTTTGGTTCGGCGATATTACCGCCGGAGCCGGGGTTTCACCTGATAAAACCCTTTATTTGGCACAACCAAAGTTGTTTTACTACAGCCCTAAATACAGCTTGAATTTTATAGGTGATCTAAACAATACGGGCGAGGTCGCCCTAACGCGGCGTGATATCCGAAATTTTGGTGGTGGTTTTAGGTCGCCCAGCAGAAGCAGTGGTACCTCAATTAACCTGGGTGACAACGGTCTAAATTTTTTGACCAATCAGAACAATGCCTTGGAGATTGAAAACAAATTGGCCTCGGGCAATTTTAGTTATGCCCCGAGTAGGGCATTGGATTTAAGCGGTTTTGTTATCTACAATAGTAGCCGTATTCTTTCGCGTGAAACCAATTTTATTCAATATACCGACCCCAGTTTGGGCATACCTGATGAGGCTACCGAACAAAATAATAGGGAACGTTCGAACCAAGCGCTTATCAAGTTAAGCGCATCGTATCAGCCCAATGCGAGCAACCAGTTCGATTATGATATTTTAGGGCGCGTATCGAACGACCGCCAAAACCAGAATCTCTTTTCTTCGGTAATCGGTAATACCGCTCAAATTGATGAGGTCACCCCGTTTAGCATCAATCAGAATATCAATTACTATTATACCCTTAACGAGGCTAATATTTTTGCTTTTGAAGCGCAACACCTGTTCAAAAACGAAGGCCCTTTTTACAATGCAATTCTTGTAAACGACCCTGCCGGGGATGATGCTTTTGATACCACTGCCGAGGCTTTAGGCTTGGACACTACCTTGCCGAACTATGATATCGCACAGAATAGGCAGATAAAATCGAACCAGTTGGATGCCAAGCTCGATTATTACAATATCTTGAACACCAAAAGCAATATCAATTTTACGCTCGGGGTAATTTTGAGCCGTCAAGAATTCAACTCTAATATATTTCAGTTTTTAGAAGATGGTTCTGAGTTCGAGCCAACACCGAACATTAACAATGGACTGGCTGCCAACGATACCGAGTATAACTTTAGCGATGTGTATTTGGGCGCACATTATCGGGTAAAAACGGGCAAGTTCACCATTACACCCGGATTTTCGGTACATGCCTACGGAAATAAAAACATACAGTTCGGAACTACCTTTGAAGATAATTTCTTTCGCTTTTTACCCGATTTTGAGACCAGAATTCAGTTTAAAAAGAGTGAAGCGCTTACACTACGTTATGATATGCGCAACCAGTTTACCGATGTTACCCGTTTGGCGCAAGGCTTGGTATTGAACAATTTCAATAACATTCAATTTGGGGAACCCGATTTGCAGAATGCCCTATCGCATAATGTAAGCCTTTTTTACAGCAGTTTTAACCTTTTTAATTATACCAATGTTTTTGCCAGAGCGGCCTATTCGAGCAATATTGACCAAATACGGGGTTTAACGACTTTTGATAATGTCATCCGTACCAGTACTTTTTTTAATTCAAACTTTGCCGATGAAAATGTAAATGTTTTTGGTCGTATACAACGTACTTTCGGTAAAATTAGGGCTACATTGAACGCACGTTTTAATTATAGTAAGATCAATCAGTTTATTCAAGGGCAGCAATCGCTGAACGAGGGCTTTACCCAGACGTATACGCCGGGCGTGCGCACTAATTTTAAGATTGCACCGAACGTAAGCTTCAACTATCGCTACAGTGTTACCAATAACAATCAAGGGGGTAGGGAGACCACCTTTGTGACCAATGCGCCATCGGTAGATTTTGATGCCTATATCTGGAAATCGGTCACCCTACGGTCAAAATACACCTATACCAATCAAGATTTGGGCAACGGCCAATCACAGTCTTTTCAAAATTGGGATGCTACGCTTTCTTACAGAAAAGACCGGGATGCCAAGTGGGAATATGAAATTAAGGCGACCAATATCTTGGATATCGCTTCACAGGTAAGAAACAATGCGAACAACCTGTCCGTATTTACCTCAGAAACCTTTATTCAGCCCCGATTTATCACCTTTCGATTAGTGTACACGCTTTAGACGGAGTTGGACTTAATCTCATCGATTACGGCTGTACTGACCAGATAATATCTTTACCGCTGAAACAACAAAGTACTAACTATGCTGAAAAGGATAATAGCGATTTCATCTGTGATTTGTTTTTCGTTTTTAGATCTTTATCTTCAACCCCTTGATCCCGATCTGTTCATCGGTAAGTTCGGGGTTCTCTTTCCCCTGAAAATTGTTCTGCCCATAGTCTCTTGATTATCTCCGTACTCGGCTCACTACCAAGTAGGCACCCCATTTCACTACATAGCTCAACAACACTACCAAGGGCATGGCTTAGTTCTATTGCTTTTTGCTTTTGTCATTTTGTAAAGCTAATTTTTAACAACCACCAACTCTTATCTTTCTCCCTGATAAAATATAGTAAGTTTAGTCAACTGATATATTGTTTTGTAAACCCGTTGTGCATTTTGAATTGCATAAACTTATAAAACCGTCAGTTCGAGTTTTTTCCGCAGGAAAAAGTATCGAGAACAAGGTCTCTAAACTATGAATTCTGATTCTCGATACAATTTTTCAAGGTTTTCTCTTGAAAAACCACTCGAATTGACGAATTTTCATCAAAATGCACAACAGATTTTGTAAATAAAAAAAGCCCTTGACGTACATCAGGGGCCTTTAAAATCAACAAAAAATATTTATCCTCTTCTACCAGCTTTCTGCATTTTTTTTTGCCGTGCATACCTTTTCGATTACGCGCCTTTTTTCAAAGGTCTAACTGCTCATCGGTAAGTATTTCTTTTAATTTTTCTTGCTGCGCGATTTTTCGATCTAAAATTGCATTCTGTATCTCAAATTTTTCATTGGTGGTCAATTTTTCATGCTCACCTTTTTATTTTCGTTCCGCCATTTCTGCTTTACGAAATTCGGCCTCTTCAACATTGATTTTTAAAACTTCTTGTTATTGTTTTAGAGGTCAGATCTAACCCAAAACCCTCTTTTGGCCTTGAGTGTTGCCAAAGTATCTAGCGGCCATATTATGGCCACTATCTGGCACCCATGGTAATCACTTACCAGATTGGGCAATCGACATTCGACGCGACAGTAAAAGTATTTTTAAAATTAAATTCTTCATATTCTAGGTTTCAAACCATTTGCCTATTTGACTAATTTGGCAGTAATGGGTTTGAACCTTTCAGAACTTTTTGAAGATTTTAATAGGTATGATAACTATTGTACAGGATTTTCGACCTTATCTATATCGGAGTCTTCAAGTTGCTCAGTGTCCATATCAACGACCTCGCTAGAAGTAATCTGATTTTGAAATTTTTGCTCTTGTTCAATATTATTATAGAAGAATGCTGCAACAGCAAATAATAGGAAATAAATAAAACTCTTGATTTTGTAGGTCTTCATGATGTTTGTGATTTAGGTGCTATAAATGTAGAAATTTATATAAAGTGGTATTCAGATATGTTGTGAAACAATGATTTATGTAGGTGAAAATAAAAAGGGGCAATCAAATTGCCCCTTTCATCGATAAAACAATTTTTAAATTTTACCCATTAGGGTTTAAAATAGCATCGATACGTTCTAAGGCATCCTGTAAGTGATACCTGCTCATACTGTTAGAAGTTCTTGAAAGTCCGTTTCTAATATCACGCTTTAAATTAGTTAACTCGGCGCGCGCTACTGAACGGATGTCCGATTGACTTGTATTAACAGCGGTAGATTTTTGATACCCCCCAAAGTTGGGTTGCTTGCGCTGGTTCTCAGCTGTCATTAAATACCCTAGTCTATCTATATGCGCTTTTTGTAAGTTTCTACGGTAGGTATCTATAGATTTTCCGCTTCTGGTCTCTGACCAAATACCTTTTCTAAGATCGCCCATAATATCAGTGAGCTTATAGGCATCGTTTCCGTTTATAGTTTCGTTTTCGATAGCTCTGGCCAATTTGCCCAAACTCAACATGGTATTTAAAGTTCTTGTCTGCACGGCACGTACACGTTCTACAGAGCCCGAATATTGAATCTTATTAAAAATCTCTTGATCTAACATCCATTCTGGAGTTTGAAACAACTGTTCTTGAATAAAGTTCATACATTTTTTTTGATGGGCTTTATCGACATGAGTGTAGACCGCTCCTTCTTGGTCAAATGTTTTATTATACTCATAGACACCACCGATGTTATTGGCCACGTGGCCCATATACCTATTAAACTGGCCAACGACCTGCCCATAAAGCGTAGCCAAATCATCATAATTTTTTCCATCTTCCGCTATCCACTCTTTCAGGTTAGGTACAATACGTTTAAGGTTGGCAATACCATAAAGACTTGCTTTTACGGCATCATCGCCTAAATCTTCTGTCTGTGAACTAGGATCGTGAATGTCACCTATTTGTTGATGGCCAAAACGGTACATTGGGTCATCTGCGTGTTTAAGAATCCAAATGTCTAAAACAGGTTTTTCTTCCTTAGCTGACTTATCTAAAATTGGACGGTATCCCCAGTTTATGGCATACTTGTCATAGATCCCTATGTTAGGCATTAGGGCGACACCTTCATCACCAGGCTGTGCGACATAATTAAAGCGGGCATAGTCCATTATAGAAGGCGCAGTACCATATTTTTTGGTAAATGTAGCCGAGCGCAAAGAGTCTACCGGATATGCGACACTACTGCCCATATTATGCGGTAGCCCCAAGGTATGCCCAACTTCATGTGCCGATACAAAACGTATGAGACGACCCATAATCTCATCTTTGAATGCTACCCCACGGGCTTCTGGATTTATTGCGGCCGTTTGCACAAAGAACCAGTTTCGCAGCAAAGTCATTACATTATGGTACCAATTGATATCCGACTCTAAAATCTCGCCACTTCTTGGGTCGCTTACATGCGGTCCGTTAGCATTGGGTATTGGAGAGGCCAAATAACGTACAACAGAATAGCGCACATCTTCAGGAGACCATTCTGGGTCTTCTTCGATTGTCGGTGGGTCTTTGGCTATAATGGCATTTTTAAACCCTGCCGCCTCAAAGGCCACCTGCCAATCTTCTATACCCTGTTTAATAAAAGGCGCCCATACCTTTGGTGTAGCCCTATCTATATAGTATACAATCTGTTTTTTTGGTTCTACCAACTCTCCAGCCTTGAACTTGGCCATATCTTCATCTTTGACCTCTAAACGCCATCGGTCTAAATAGGTAACCTGCTTACTTTCTTGGGCATCTAAACCATAATCTACCTGGCCTCGTGCAAACCAACCCACACGCTTATCAAAATAGCGTCTTTTCATTGGTTCGGCAGGTAGCAGAATCATAGAGTTATTGATTTCTATAGAAATAGACCCTAAGCTTTGATTACTAGGGGCCGATTTGGCATTATACGTCTTTACGTGTCTCGCCTCTACATTTAAAGGGTAACTTTTAATACTTTCAATATAGCTTCGTTCACCATCTAAACGGCTTACTTTATAGCGTGTTCTATAAAAATCGGGCATGCCCAAGGCATTTACATCTTGCGTAAACAAAGGGTCAACCTCTATAACGGTAGCCGGATTGAGAGAATCTTTCTTGTTGAATGCTTTGATATCAAAGGCATAGAGTACGGGCTCAAAATTCGAATTTACCACCGCTTCGTGAATTGGAAGCGAGTCGGCGGCAAAGTTACCGTACGATACTACGCGCAGTAGTACCTTTTTAGGCTTCTTCTCCCAACGCAGTACTTGAGTGTTAATTTTACCGCCCCCAAAACCTATACCGGTCGCAGTTTTAGAAATTCTGCTTACCATTAACATTTCACGGTTAAAAAGGGAATCTGGAATTTCGTAAAAGTGTTTGTCTTCTACTTTATGCACATGAAAAAGGCCTTCGTCGGTTTCGGCATCTTTGGTAATGACCTTATCATAAGGTTTGATGTCTCCCTTTTTTGGTTTTTCAGGTGTTTGCTGTTCTGTTTTTTTATTTTTCTTTTTAAAGAGTTGTGCTTCTGCAGTTTGAAAACTTGCTAGGGTAAAAACTACCAATAGTATTTTAAGGAGTATTTTTTTCATCATTTAGTGTTAGTTTGATTTGTTGTAATCTGTCAAAGAACCAAAAAAATGATAAAATCTTCTGTTAAATAAATACTAACTCTCTACTTTTTATGTGAAAGGTCAACCTTCGGGAATATTGCGTTTTATTGGTGATTTTCGCTGAAAAGCCCAGTATAACTATGATGCAGAGCGATATAAGATTTGTTAAAAAAGGCATAAAGGTGTAACAATTAGCTTTCTCTTCAGTCTTATAAGCATACAACATCAATCATCAAATCAATCAAAAAATGAACAAATTATTATTAATTTATGGTTGCGCACTCTTTAGTGGTTCGCCCATAGTAGAACAAGAAGAAAGTACCTTAGCTGTTAGCGAAAAAATCAATAAAACAGAAACTACGCGTACATTAGAAAACAACTTAACCGCACTTCGTGTTAATGCAGAAGAAAGCAATGAAACTTTAGTCTACGCTGCTAGTTTAGTTGACGTTGAAACAACTTTTGATATTAAGGATATTCACTTCATAGAAGTTGAGGAAGAACTGGAACTTGGTTTTGATACTTCAAAATACTTACCTAAGGGCTTTAACCCTTATGAGGCCAATTTTGATCTTACTTCAATAGAATTTGAAGGAATAGGCGAAGCAATAGCAATAGGTTTTGATACTGCTGAGTATTTGCCCGAAAGTTTCGATCCTTACACAGATATCGTTGCTATGAAGTCTATCAACTTTATGGAAGAAGAAACTATCTACTTAGGTTTTAACACGGCAGATTATCTTCCAGAAGGTTTTAATCCGCACGAAGTATATTTTGACATTAAAAGTGTGCAGTTCGGAGACGAAGATTTTGAATATGATTTGGGTTTCGATACCTCAAAATACCTTCCGTTAGGTTTTAATGCTTATCAGAGCGAGATAGCCATGAGCAGTGTAAACTTTATGGAAGAAGAAGAAATCGACTTGGGTTTTGATACTTCAAAGTATCTCCCTGAAAATTTTGATCCTTATGCAAGGTCAAACTAGGTAGGAAGTTTTTTATCAATTTTTTTGAATTAGTTAGTTGAAAGTCCCGGTGCCACACCGGGATTTTTCAGTTTTGAGTGCCCCGTAAATCAGATTAAAGGTTCTTAACAAAAAGATAACAAAAAAATCGACCAAGTGTTTTTGTTAAAAATAAGCGGTAAAAACTAACATTTCTGCAATTATCTTGAAATAGAATTGCTGGATTGGTGGTATTTCGGTCAAAATATTATAAATACTTTTCTTACAACAAAAGAACTGGTTGTTAACGAAAGTCAAAACATACTAATATCTATTTTTTACAGTTCTACCTTTGTCTCAAATCATTTAAAACAACAGACATGAAATATAAAAAATATATATCCACCGCCTTTTTAGCAATGCTACTAGTGCCTCTTTTTAGTGCAAAAACTACAACTGCTGCCGTAGAGGATTTTGATATAAATACGATTAAATTTATTGAAGAAGACTCGCAAATAGATTTGGGTTTTGATACTAATGAATATTTGCCTGAAGATTTCAATGCGTACCAAGAAGAGGTTTCTGTTGATGGCATCAACTTTATGGAGGATGAAAGTATTGACTTAGGTTTTGATACTGAAATCTATTTGCCACAAAATTTTGATCCTTATAAAAAATAGTTCCATAGTTTTTTGAGTTAACAGGTAAAACCCCACTCTTTATTCATATTAAGGATTGGGGTTTTCTTTGCAGTTCATCGAAAAAATATGAAATTCATAGATGACGGACATATTTTTTGGTAAATTGCTCAACGCTTATATACTTAAGACCCTTGTTAAACCATACCAAATCTTTTAAATTATGCGTCTTTCTAAATTTACATTTTCGTTACTAGTATTATTTTTATTTTGCCTAAACACACTTGTTGCTCAACTGGAGATTAGTGAAAGAGAGGCCATTGCACTTCTTGAGCTAAGAGCTAAGACCCGAGGGGATTTATGGATCAATCAATGGGATACCGAAGCACCAATATCAGAATGGCACGGAGTTACCATAAAAGACGGCAAAGTTGTCGCTTTGGATTTATCCAACAATAATTTACAAGGTAGAATACCTATCACTATCGGAAACCTAAAAAATCTAGAAATCCTTAATTTATCACAAAACAATATTTCTCGAAAAATACCCGGTTTGTTTCGTAAATTCAAAAATTTAAAGTATATCGATTTAGGGGAAAATGAACTTGTAGGAAACATTCCATCAACTATCAACAAGCTTGAAAATTTACAAGAATTAAACCTTAGTAACAACAATTTAAAAGGTGAATTACCGCAGACTATCATCGAGTTAGATAAACTAAACACCTTGGCACTTGCCAATAACGACTTAAATGGAGGAATGCCAGAAGGCATGGAAAACCTGAAAAAATTGAAAAAGTTGTACCTTTCAAATAATTCTTTTTCTGATATGAACGGCCTTAGGGAACTTTCAAAACAGCAACTTGTTTTAACAGACTTTAAATTGAAAAATGGCAATGTATTGCCAATAGATTTTACAGAATCACAAGAAGGGCTTTCTAAACTAGATTTCGAAGATTATTTGGATTGACCTTTACATGCAATATATGGATACAGGCTCCTTTTTTAGGAGCCTTTTTCTTTTAAAATACTGAGGGTATTATAAACTGGAATACAACGATAAGCAATGCCACAGCTATTAAGTTTAAAATAATGCCCACTCGGGCCATTTGTGGCACTTTTACATAGCCACTGGCAAAAACGATGGCATTTGGTGGTGTGGCCATGGGCAACATAAAGGCACAGCTACTTGCCATGGTTACCGGTATTAATAAGTAAAGAATAGGTATTTCCAATCCTATGGCAATGCCAGCTACTACAGGTGCTAAAACTGCTACTAGAGCTACATTGCTCATAAGCTCTGTCATAAATAGCATTAATAGTATTAGCAGAGAAGCAGTAAACAGAATACCGATATCACTACTGGCTATAGCATTGGAAACGAGATCGACAATACCGCTTACTGACATTCCTTTGGCCAAAGCAAGTCCACCCCCAAATAAGATTAAAATACCCCATGCCAGCTTAGAAGTATCTTTCCAGTTGATAATAAAATCTCCTTTTTTAATATTGTAAGGTACTGAGAACAATGTAATGGCCGCAAAAACACTTATCATGGTATCGGATAGCCCCAAGTTGGGGAAGAGGTTGTTGATGAGCGTTCTAAAAATCCATAAAAAAACCGTTACCGCAAAAATGGACAAAACCATTTTCTCTTTACCAGAGGTAGGCCCAAGTTTTTTTAATTCTGCCTGAATAACATCTTTAGAAGCATTAAACTTTAAATTCTTGTTGGGGAACATCCATTTTACCAGCACAAAATAAGTGATGGCGATCATGACTATTGAAAAGGGTAGTCCTATGGTCATCCATTTTAAAAATGAAATTTGAATGTTATATTCATTTTCCAAAAGACCAATAAGCACAGAATTTGGTGGGGTGCCGATTACCGTTGCGATACCTCCAGCATTGGCTGAAAAAGCAATACCCAACATTACGCTAAGTGCAAAGTTTTGGTCGTTTTTGGTAAAGCCATCCTCATCATCTATCAATAATTTAATGACCGACAATGCAATGGGTAACATCACCACAGTACTTGCCGTATTGCTTATCCACATACTTAATGAAGCTGTGGCAATCATAAAACCGAGTACTACTTTATTTGGAGTTGTGCCCGTAAACTTGATAATATTGAGCGCTATGCGTTTATGTAGGTTCACTTTTTCTAAGGCTAAAGCCATTACAAAGCCCCCAAAAAATAAGAATATAATGGGGCTGCCATAATTTGCGCCTACTTCTGCAATCGGCATTATTTTTAGAAGTGGAAAAAGTAAAAGCGGCAGTAAGGCGGTAACAGAAATAGAGACCGCTTCCGTAATCCACCAAATAAGCATCCAAGCGGCAACCGCAATGACGGCATCACCTTGTTCGGAGACAAGTTGTAAAGGTTGAATGATTAAAATAAGAAATACAATCGGGCCTATTATAAGCCCCAATTTTTTGCTTAGCTCCATTGGGATTCTAAGCTATGGATTTTTTTTGAATTGTGGGACAGCTTCTGATTGCCTGAAATTCATCACTTTTTTATTTAATGTATCTGAATGTACTATACGAACCAAATTATTAATCAAATTCTGGTATCCATTAAGATTTTTATGATAGAAAAGCTTAATACGATAAACTTTTTGATTATTTAGTATTTCAGAAAGTAAGGTCTTGTCAGATACCCCTAATGAATGGCCTATAGAGTATACCTCATAGTCCTGTCTATCATTTATAAAATCTCGAATTTGGTCATAAGTGTCCCAATTTTTGTATAATAGCCTTTTGAAATTTTTTACAAAAAATCGATTAGGTTGATTGATAAGTCTAGTATAATTTGTATTTACATCATCACCATGTCCAAAAATAATTGGGTTTTCATCTGATTTTAGCTCCCCATGGATATGAATTATTTTCTTATTATTTACTTGCCTCAATAATGGCATATACATATTTGCGACAGGGGTGTAATTAAAATTAACAATTAGAAGTGATTCTGGGAATCCACCTTGAAAAATAGTTTCAAATCTTTTATTTAGGTTAATGGTTTGATTTTCTATTAGGGTAACTAGGTAGTTTTCTAACCAATTTTTTATTTGTTCAAAATCTTCGTTGATTGTACCAATATAGTTAATTTCTTTATTCGATGCACTGGCCCCACAAATAGCATTAAAATAATAATCTTCTACATTAAACCAGTCTGATGAAAAGCTATTCATCATCATCCCACATAACAATCTGTTTTTGAATCGTATTCTCCCAGATTGATCTTCATTTTTTGTATGGGCAAGCTTATCAAAATTTTTTCTAATAAAAGCATAATCTTTTTCTTCTGTTTTCATAAAACCAACATCAAAAAGTTCATTCCTAACTTTTTCGTTGTGATTTATAGATTCCCGAACTAAGTATTCTATGAATTCGGAATATGAAGTTTTTAGCCCATGTGCTCTATCAAAACCATTTCCGATTATTACTAGCCTTCTCATAAAAGTTAAATTGTTATAGTATTTAATCTAATATGGCGTTTTTTATCAGTAACTAAGACTAATATTGACTTTTGCTTCATTCATTTTCGATTTAATGCCCATAGAAATAACCGTAAATCTGATAGAAAAAAAGCCCTATACCGGCAATTACCAGATAAAAATTGGTTGCCTTGTAAAAAGCTGAATAGTTTTTTTTCGATTTCAAAAGGGTAATTAGAAAAACAATGGGGATGAGTGCCATTACCTGACCAAGTTCGACCCCAATATTAAAGCATACTATTTTCGAAAAAAACTGTGTTGTACCCACATCAAAAGACTGTAGACGGGTTGAAAGCCCAAAACCATGAATAAGTCCAAAAATGAACACCATCAACAATAGATTTGGCGATTTGGTTTTTAGATATTTTTCAAATCCCCCTAAATTTTCGAATCCTTTATAAAGCACACTGAGGGCGATAACAGCATCTATCAAGTGCTCATTGGCCCTAATGCCCAAGTAAGTTGCACCTATAAGTGTGATGCTATGCCCAATCGTGAAAATGGTTATGAATTTAACAACGTCTTTAAGTCCATTTAAATAAAAGACGACACCTGCCAGAAAAAGCAGATGGTCGTAGCCAGTAATCATGTGTTTTGCACCAACGTAGATGTAAGATAAAAGCCCTCCGTTATCCAATATTTCTTGGTCGCTAGCGCTTACTCCATGGGCCAAAAGTAGCAGTGGGAATAGAAGAAATAGTCCGCTTAGCACATATTTTTTAGTGTTCGGCATCTTTATTTTTCATGTTGAACCATAAAAATAAAATGCCAATAAGAACAAGGCTACCTATTATAAAAATGTATGTGGTATAATTGCTTTCGTGCTGATGTTCATGGGTATGTGTATCTGCACCATGGGCATGGGTCACCTCAAAAGTCAGGGTAGACCAGTTAGACTCGTGGGTCAATCCTTCTTCCTCAGTATTCACCAGATGAATGGTCTGAAAATACCAAATACCATCTGCAGATAGATGTGCTTTTACAATACCTTCCGCATTTGTTCTAAGTTTTTGACCAGATGTATGGGTATGTGGTTCTTTGTTTTCTTCCGGTTTATGGGTATGAGGCCCAACACCGTCTTTATGGGTATGTTTTAAACTAGCATTATTTTCCTCCGTATCATGACTATGAGATTCAGAATTGTCATGGGAATGACTATTTTCATTGGCTTTATAGTCAGCATAGACCAACTGGTTTGCCAATGGCTTGCCGTTTAATAACAGTTTTACCGCTAAACTATCACCTGTATGGAGTTCGTAAGGATTCTCTAAGGGGATAAACTCAATGGGGTAGCCCAAGGTAGTTTGCCAGTCATCAGTTGTGG
>CAYGUZ010000010.1:8206-14577 GCA_964353215.1 uncultured Flavobacteriaceae bacterium | reverse complement strand
GTGAAAGGATGCTCTGCATAAGCACCCGTAAAAGCTCCGGAAATGGTTTTAACATCGGCCATGCGATCACGCTCAGACCGTTTTGCCGTAGCTTCAACATAGGCATCCACCTCGGCCTTTTGTTCTGCCGTAGTGATTTTGGCAACCAATTCATGCTCTGGCGCCAAGGTCATGAAAGAAACGCCAAAAATGGTATCGGGGCGTGTGGTAAAGACCTCTATTTGATGAGATTCCTCGTCGCTATGCTCTGTCGGAATGACATTAAATATTGCCGAAGCTCCTTGGCTTCTGCCTATCCAATTAGTTTGTGAATCTTTAAGCGGTTGCGGCCAATCTATACCATCAAGACCGTCTAACAAACGTTGCGCATAGGCAGTAATGCGCATCATCCATTGGGTCATCTTTTTACGGATTACCGGATGCCCCCCGCGCTCTGAAACACCGTTTACAATTTCGTCATTTGCCAAAACCGTACCCAATGCCGGGCACCAGTTTACCTCGGCATCGGCCAAATATGTTAATCTATACTTTAGTAATATCTGTTGTTTCTCTTTGTCAGTATAGTTTCTCCAATTCTCAGCGGAAAACGCAGTTATATCGTCATCGCAAGCGGCATTAACTTTTGAGTTACCTTCTTTTTCAAAAATTGAAATCAAAGAAGCAATATCTTCAGCTTTGTCCGCCTCCTTATTGTACCATGAATTGAACAATTGTATGAAAATCCACTGCGTCCATTTGTAGTATGATGGATCTGAAGTACGTACTTCACGACTCCAGTCAAAAGAAAAACCAAGCCTGTCCAGCTGCTCGCGATACCTATTAATATTAGTTTCGGTAGTTATGGCCGGATGCTGACCCGTTTGTATCGCATATTGTTCGGCTGGCAGACCAAAAGAGTCGTAGCCCATTGGATGCAGTACATTAAAGCCTTTGTGTTTTTTATATCTAGCATAAATGTCCCCAGCAATATATCCTAATGGATGCCCAACATGCAAGCCAGCGCCTGATGGGTAAGGAAACATAGAAAGCGTGTAAAATTTAGGCTTATCAGAACTGTTCTTGGCCTTAAAAGTTTCGTTTTTAGCCCAATAGTCTTGCCATTTCTTCTCGATTTGCTGAAAATCGTAATCCATTTCTCTTCTTCTTTTGTAAAGCGCAAAAATAGGGGTAATCCCTCTAAAACCGATTTACTTTTCTATTTTTACATATCGATTTTCCAATATGGCGCAATATATTGAACAGTATCAAAGACGACGATTGATTTCATCATACTTCTCGGTGGTTTTGAGCATCGCGTTAGTACTTTTTCTTTTAGGTGTTTTAGGGATGTTGGTCTTAAATACCAAAAAACTCGGGGACCATTTTAAAGAACAGATTACCATTTCGGTCTTTTTAAAAGACAATGCCAAACCCGTAGAGGTTGACCAGTTGCAGAAAAGTCTGGCCATGGCAGATTATACAAAGTCAGCAGTTTACGTATCAAAAGAAGATGCCGCAGAACAATACAGTGAAGATATTGGTGAAAACTTTCAAGAATTTTTGGGTTATAACCCTTTAAAAAACTCTGTTGATGTAAATCTAAAAGCAGATTTTGTTTCACCTGAACAAGTTACCGAAATCGCCGAAACACTTTCAGCGAAGACTTATGTTGATGAAGTTAGTTATGACAAGCCTTTAATTTCGTTATTAAACGATAATGTCAAGAAAATAAGCCTTTGGATATTGATTGCCTGTGCCGTTTTCACCGTTATCGCGGTGCTTTTGATCAATAGTTCTATTCGTTTATCTATTTATTCCAAACGATTTATTATAAAGACCATGCAAATGGTCGGGGCTACCAAGAAGTTTATTCGCAAACCCTTTATAGCTACCAACATCAAATTGGGCCTTTTTGGTGCGCTAATCGCACTTATAGCGCTAGCGGTAGTTTTGTATTATGTAAACAATAACTTTCCCGAGCTAAATCTATTTCAAGACATTAAAGTTTTGTTGCTATTATTCTTAAGTATTTTGGGTTTGGGCATCTTAATATCTTACCTCAGCACCTATTTTGCTACCCAACGTTTTTTGAATTTGCGAACAGACGACCTGTACTATTAGTAATTAGAACGCTTTGCTTGTAGATATGAGATTTTAGAAAATTGTTTGCTGAAATTTGATAAACTTATCAGAACTAAGTTTGAAATGGTCTAAACTTTTTAAATTTGCGGTATGAGTAAAAAGAACAAAGAAGTTCAAAAACCAAAATCAGAATTCATTTTTCAAAGAAAGAATTACATTTTTCTTTTTATTGGATTGGGGCTAATTGCCTTAGGTTTTATACTAATGGCCGGCGGTGGAAGCGATGACCCTAATGTATTCAATCCTGAAATCTACAATTTTAGAAGAATTCGTCTGGCACCAACCCTAATACTTATCGGGTTAGGCATACAGATATATGCTATCTTATTAAACCCTCACAAAAAGAAAGAATAGTTTGGAAATTATTGATGCTATTATTCTCGGAATCATACAAGGCTTAACCGAGTTTTTACCCGTATCTTCAAGTGGACATTTAGAACTGGGAAAAGCCATTTTAGGTGATAATTCTATTCCTGAAGAAAGTCTTTTATTTACCGTAGTACTTCATTTTGCCACGGCACTAAGTACAATAGTTGTTTTTCGAAAAGATGTTCTTGATATTTTCAAGGGCTTGTTTCAGTTTAAGTGGAACGAGGAGGCAAAATTCGCTTTAAAAATCATTATTTCTATGATTCCTGCTGCTATTGTAGGCTTCTTTTTAGAAGATTTTATGGAGGTCTTTTTTGATGGCGCCATCATCATTGTAGGTATTATGCTTATTGTTACTGCCATCCTTTTATACCTAGCAGATATGGCAAAGACTACTGAAAAAGATGTTTCTTTTAGAAGTGCTTTTGTGATTGGTTTAGCCCAAGCAGTAGCTATGCTACCAGGTATTTCTAGAAGTGGTGCCACTATTTCAACTTCCGTTCTTCTTGGTATCGATAAAACAAAGTCTGCGCGTTTTTCTTTTTTAATGGTGGTACCATTAATTTTTGGAAAAGTAGCCAAGGATATTTTAGGTGGAGAGCTCAGTTTTGAAAGTACACAAATGGCTTCGATGGGTGCTGGCTTTGCAGCCGCATTTATTGCGGGTCTTTTTGCCTGTACCTGGATGATTCAGCTCGTAAAGAAAAGTAAACTAAGCTATTTTGCCATTTATTGTTTAGTGGTAGGTCTAATCGCTATCGCTTGGAGTATTTGGGGTTAACATTAAATTAATAGATATGTTTTTAGGTTTAGTTGGTCCGTTTCAAATTTTAATTGTAGCTCTTCTATTTCTGGTAGTTTTATCTTTTATCATATACAAACTTACCAAGAGAAATAAAAAATAGTTTTCATATATAAACTGATTCATCGATTTGATTAGCAAAGAAGATTTTCTAGAAGGTCAAATTCTACTAATTGATAAACCCTTGAACTGGACCTCTTTTCAGGCGGTAAATTCATTAAAATGGGGGATTCGAAAAAAATTTGACCTTAAAAAAATCAAAATTGGCCATGCCGGAACACTTGACCCTTTAGCGACAGGGCTTTTAATCATCTGTACCGGGAAATTTACCAAGCGTATTCCCGAACTTCAAGGGCAAACTAAAGAGTATACCGGCACTATAACTTTGGGCGCAACAACACCATCATATGATTTGGAGACGGAAATAGATAAAACATATCCGACAGAACACTTAACCGAGGAACTTATAACTACTACCACATCTAAATTCGTAGGTAAAATAGAGCAAATACCACCTATCTTTTCGGCATTAAAAAAAGATGGTAAACGCTTGTATGAATTTGCAAGGGAAGGAAAAACCGTAGACATAAAATCACGCCAAATCGAAATATTCGAATTCGAAATTACCAAAATTCAACTCCCAGATGTCCATTTTAGGGTAAGCTGCAGTAAGGGCACCTATATACGCTCACTAGCCCATGATTTTGGTAAAGCATTAAATTCTGGTGGGCATCTTTCTTCCCTTAGAAGAACCAAAATAGGCGATTATAACGTAGATAATGCTGTGAGTCCTGATGATTTTAAACAAACTATGCTTTAGAAAAGTAGCATTAACACTAGTTTGCTTTAACCGTCAAGATGAAATATTTTTATAAAAAATCGGTTATAGTAAGACCATGAACCTGAATAGAAAGCAGTTATCATTAATAATTACCATTTTTTCAATGGCTATTGTGCTATTGCTTTTGTATAGTATTCGTTTAGGGGCCAAACAAGAAGACGAATATGTAATCGAGATGGCCTTAGCTGACGAAGATCTTGAAGAATTATTGCAAGAAGAGGAAAAACGTTTGGAAGAAATGGCCTCAAATGCCGATCCTATAAAAAGTCATATGGCTTTTAATCAAACTGCAAAGCCAAGTGTTGGAAGCCCCGAGCCTTTGAAGACACTTCAAGAAATCATGGAAGAACGGGCCATGAATGAAGCTCCAAATGATTTATTGACTTCAGATGGCGGCTATGCAGCAAATCTGAAAGAACTTGCCGAACAGCGCAAAGAGAAGAAGAAACAGTTGGGTGAAAAAGAAGCCCAGAAAAAAGAGTTCACAAACAACCTTGCCGAAAAACGCACTTCTATATCTTATTCTTTGTTAGATAGAAATGCTTATGACCTACCACCACCAATCTATACTTGTATTGAAGCCGGTAAAGTAGTTATCAATATTGAAGTAGATGCTGATGGTTATGTGACCGAAACCAGTTTTAATGAAAAAAGTTCCACTACGACCAATGGTTGTTTGGTAGATAACGCCATGGCGTACGCACAAAAGGCCTATTTCAACTCTTCTAACAAAGCTTCACAAAAAGGCACTATTACCTATTTATTTCAGGGGAAGTAGACCAACAATATCCGATAAGATATTCTGACCTTTATCTTTATTGTACCACACCTGTAAGTCTTGTTTAAATTCTGGAGTTAGTTTGCCATGCAAGGCCTTATAGACTTCTACCATTTTAGTTGCTTCACTTGGTCTTGGCCCCCAGTCTGCAATAACTTCTTCGGTATCATGGTCTACAATAATCAGTTTTGGAATAGACATTGCGTTATTGGTCAGAAAACGATTCATTAAATCTAAATTCTCATCTCTGAGCACAATTCTTAACTCGATATTTGGGTTGAGCTCCGCTATTTTATTTATAACAGGCAAACTAGGGGAAGCATCTCCGCACCAACTTTCCGTAATCACTAAAAAAAGAAGGTTTTTATTTAGCTGCGCAATACTTTCTTGAATAGCTGCGGGAATCTTTAAAGTTTTATCCCAACGGCTCATGCGCCTATCATTCAGTTGGGTATAATTTATTAAAGCTTCCGATTGAACCTCACCTGTTGTCTTACCGTTCATTGCGAGTTCATGAACCTTTTCTCTATAAATTTCGTACGACCAAGACCTTGATAAGCTCTGGTTTATAATATCTATGGTATTTGTATCTTGTGTTGTTTGCATTTTTTTCCTTCTATTAGGGTATTTGTAGTAGTTCATTAAAAAAACTTACAACGAAGCTTACTCTATCCACTCTAAAAGAATACATTGATTTAATTGGGGTACAATTGCATTAAAATTATTGTCGGCAATAATGAGCAATGATCTGTTACCATTTTCAAAATTTGGCCCAAAGGTCATTCCTTCTAAATTATATAGCAGTCCACTGGTTAATTCGGACCTTATATCCTCAAAATCAAAAAGTAGCGTTTTGGTAGCTGATATAAAATCCGCACCATCTAAAGCTTCAATTGCACTAACATCCGTAGCATTGGATATATCAACTTCATAAATTTTAATGGTATACCCTCCATCGGCATAGCCTGTAGCAAAAGAGCGTTCTAAAAAAAGAAACTTGGTACTACTTATAGCAAGTATTTCTACAACACCGTTTAGTTCAAAAGAAGTCCCTAATGTTGCTGCTCTTGCGACTGGATCCAATTTATATGCAAATTCCTTTCCCATTACCCCTGTAGTCTTATCTATAAAGGCCACTCTAACATGAGAATTGGTACTGGCCGTTGTTGGTGCGGGACCATCTTGTTTTAGCGGTAGTTCCATACTTACCCAATACCCTTGATTATCTGTACTTAAAGAAAGTCCTTCGAAAGTTCCATTTTGTCTTGGACCATTATTCTCTGAAAAATCATTGTAACGCGATGCCAGTGTTGCAGTATTGATTAAATCGCCTTCAGCGTTGGAAAAATTAACCGATGGAGGCTGATTGTTATTAATATTGCCTTCTGAAGTCCAAACAATCGTTTCTCCATCTAGTCTAATAGCTTCTTCCATATATTCTCACCTTTATAACAAATCCA
>CAYGUZ010000010.1:0-8196 GCA_964353215.1 uncultured Flavobacteriaceae bacterium | reverse complement strand
ATCTAGTCTAATAGCTTCGGGGTCATTAAAACCATCATTAAAAATCACCCCTGAAGTATCTTTAAAAAGCACCACCGAACTGAATTGAAAATCAGTAAAGCCAGAGCTGTTGTAAACGATATCAGCGGTATAAAATCTAGATGTATTGGGGTCGTCACTTATGAGATACCATTGCCCATTTGCATAATCGATACCTGATAAACCGCCAACCCGGGTCTCCTCGAAACTTAAATCAGCAGGAATACTATATTCATCTACAAATACCAATCCTTTTGCTTCACTTTCATTAGCATCATTTTCCTCGTGCTGAGTTTGTTCTTCGCTATTGGCATCTGTGATTTTCGAATCAGAATTACCGCATGAAATCAGCTCAAAACATAAAAAAATGACTGCTAAGAACTTACTTATTTTCATAGCTAAATCGTTAATTATATAGACCGTTTTTTAATCATACCCCCGCGGGTATCGTTTATACGATGCATTACCACAAAAGCTTTGGGGTCTATTTTAGAGATTTCGATATTAAGTTTTCTAATCTCTAAACGCGTGATTACGGTAAAAATCACATCATGATCTTTTTGGGTACCATGGGTACCATAACCCCCTTTACCTTTGTAAATTGTTATTCCACGGCCCATTTTCTCGGTAATCATTTGACGTATTTCTTCATTGTGGTTAGAGATAATTGTCACCCCCGTATACTCCTCTATACCATCTATGACAAAATCTAAGGTTTTTGAAGCTGCCAAATAGGTCAACATAGAATAAAGTGCTGTTTCTATTGATAAAAGATATGCAGCGGCCAGAAATACCAGAATGTTAATAAGAATAATGATATCGCCTATTGTTGTACCTAGCTTTCGGCTTAAAAAAATTGCCAGTACCTCGGTACCGTCCAAAACACTCCCTCCTCTTACTGAAAGTCCAATTCCGGCACCAAGAAAAAATCCCCCAAAAACCGCAACGAGTAGTTTGTCTTCTGTTATTTCAGGGAAATGGACAAAGGCCAGTACCAAGGAAAGGCCTAAAATGGCAATTGTAGTCTTTATGGCAAACATTTTGCCGATCACCTTATAGGCAAGAACCATAAAAGGGATGTTCACCAAAATAATCAGCGCATAAAGGGGCAAAGAAGAGATTGAGGTTAGCAATAGCGATATGCCTGTTGCCCCGCCATCTATAAAACTATTGGGGAGCAAGAAACTCTCTAAACCAAAAGCAGCGGTAAAGATACCTAAGACAATAAAAAAAGTATCCTTTAAAAGGGTTTTGTTAGTAATACTTGCTGTAGTATTCAAATTAGTTGGTTTTAAGCCTTAAGTTACAAATTCTGAGGGTTGACCGCTAAACTTTTAAAGAGATTGGCCTTCGTTTTAAAGAATTTGTTCTGAACCTCGTTTTGCTTTAATTCCGCATCTATAAGTTTACTTTCACGAGAATTGATGAGGAATAGCGAACTTTCTCCAAAACTAAACTTTCTTTCTTCTGCGGCCAGTAAGGTATTGTAGTCGGTTACAATATTATCGATTAATTCGTTTTGAACCACGTAAGAATCCAATTCTCGATAAATGGCGAGTACTTTATTCTGAATTTGAACCTCGGCATTATCTCGCTCAAACTGGGCGTCTTGTAACTTAAATTTTGCCAATTTTAAATCACCGCGTTCTTTTCTTAGAAAAAGCGGAAATCTAAAACTAAGTCCACCTTTATACTGTTGTGTCTCAAAAGAGCGTATCTGATCTGGCGTTTCAGTCAGAAAATTATACTCTACATCAATCTTCGGAAGAAGTTTATTTGCTTTTAGCCTTTTATCCACAGTAAGGCCATCAATCTTAAAATTGAGAGATTTTAGTTTAGGATGATTCTCTAAAGTAAAGCTATCTAAGGGCTTACCCATTATCTCTAAAGTGAGATCAATATCGTCTGCAACTTCGGTATCGGGAATAACGTTTGGCTGCAGCTCTACCGGCACATCATTGATCCATAGAAAATTCGATAGCTCCAAAGACTTTTTCATGAGCTTTACTTTTGCCTGCTCTAAATTCAGTGCCCTGTTCTGCATTGCTATTTTAGCCTCGATAGTATCTATCGCAGCTACCTGACCTGATAAGGCACTTGTTTTAACCCCTTTAAATCTTACCTGGGCGTTCTTTAGAAAATCTCTAAAGATTTCAGCATCGTTATAGGCTTGCAACCAATCAAAATAGGCCAATGAAGCGTTGTATAGGACTTCGTTTACCAATAGGTCTTGATCGGCCTTGGCCTGCTCTCTAAAAAATTTGGCTTTTCTTAAAGTAGCCATGCGCTCATTGATCCAAAAACCTTGGCCCAAAGCCATGGATACACCTGCACTGTAAAGTCCATCTTCAGGTAAAAACTCGGCAGGATTAATGAACTGTCCCTCGTTCTGCTCAAAATTTCCTTTCAATTCAATTCCAAAATAGGTCGGAATTTTAAAGGTCGCATTCAAGCGATCCCAATATTCGGTCTCCTTAAACTCTTTTCTATCATAATCGACCTCGATCTTGGGGTCAAAACCACCTCTGGCCTTCATCAAATTGGCCTGCCCGATTGAAATTGCCAACTGAGCTTGTTTGGCAATGGGGTGGTATTTTTTTACATAACCCAGATATTCATTGAACTGAAGTCTTAGGGTATCTTGCTGAGCGCCCATAGGTATTGCTAAGCAAAAACATAATATGAAAAAGAGTATTCTCATTTTTTCGTTGCTTTTGCCATATCGTTTTCTGGCTGATAATAATTTGGTGGAAATCCGTTGAGCTGTCTCCATAATTCGAACCAGATAGGCACATCTTCTAGAAGTGCTATTGTATTTGCCCCTGAGCCGACCCTTAAATCTTTGGGCCACGGATGATCTTCTTTATCTGGTGCCAATAAAATACGGTATCGACCATTATCACTTATAAATGTTTCTATGGCTATTACGGTTCCACCATAGGTGCCATATGATGCATTGGGCCAACCACTGAATACGATAGCGGGCCAGCCATCGAACTGAATTCGAACTTTCTCTCCTAAATGAACCAAAGGTAAATCGATAGGCTCTACATAAGTTTCTACGGCCATATCATAATCAGCGGGCATAATACCAACCAGTCTGTCTCCCTCTTTAAAAGTCTCCCCTAGTCCACCTTGTATCGCCCTGTTGATGTAGCCCGTTTGAGGTGCCTTTATATAATACATATCATTTCGCATGGAGTAGTTGGTAAATTCGTTCTCTAATTTGGTGACCTGTGCTTCAGAATCAAATTGATTCGATTGGGCAGTATACATATCACTCTGAGCTTTAGAAATCTTATCCGTGTAGGAGGCCTGTACCCTATTTATTTCGACTTCAGCGTTGATAACTTCATTCTTGCTCGCTAAAAGCTTGTTTTGCTGAGAAATCAGTTTTGCCTGTGTTTCTTGTAGTTTTAGGCGTTTTTCTTCAACATCCGTTACTGCTTTTAAGCCTTCAGATTGTAGCTGTACAGTACGTTCATATTGTCTCTCGGCAATAGCAATATTGGTCTTTGCAGCCTCCAAGTCTATACTATCACTTTGAACCTTGTATTTAGATTGAAGCAGCTTGTTTTTTGCTTGCTGTAACTTTAAAGAGCGTTCATTTGTCAAAGCTCCAATCTGGTTATTTAAAGCTTTTACCTTGCCTTGATATGAGGTAACGGACATTTCTTTTGCTTTTATCTGCTGCCCTGTTCTTTCAACTAGGTTTGGATCAAAATACTCGTTCTTAATCTCTGAAAAGAATAAGATAGTATCCCCTTTTTGAACAAAGTCTCCCTCTCTTACATACCACTTTTCAATCCGCCCAGGAATGGGAGATTGTATGGTCTGTGGTCTTTGATCTGGAGTCAGCGTGGTCAAATAGCCTTTACCTGTAATATTTTGGGTCCACGGGAGAAAAAGTACAATGATCCCCAGTAGCGAAAAGGCCAATAAAAATCGATTAAACTGCTTATAGTGGCGCTTATGAAATACTTTTTGCGCAGCTTTAAACCTAAGCAAGTCTACCTTTTCATTTAACTTATTAGGTGAAATGTTAAGCATTTTTATTCGTTTTTTCGTTCAACAATCGTCCATTTTCCATCGTTATTATCCTACTGCAATGCTTGGCCCACTTAGCGTTTTCACTAACAATAACCAGCGCCCAGCCATTTGCTTTATCACCTAAGAAATCTATAATTTGTTCGGCCTCGACCTCATTAAACTGATCAAGAGGATCTTTAAGGATCAATAGTTTTGGTCTGCGGATAATACTACGGGCCAAGACTATCTTCTTTGCAATTGAATTTGGTATTTGTTTTCCTTCAGGATACAAAATAGTATTCAATCCGTCTGGTTGTTCCTTCACAAATGATGTTAAGTTGGTTTTTTCCAAGGCCCAATAAATATCTTCTTGAGGAATGGTTCTATCACCGAAAGTGATGTTATTAAGAATGCTTCCCTCAAAAGGTGATTCTTCGGTTAAAGATTGTCCTAGATGTGATCTGTAGTAACTAAGATTGATTCCTTTTAAAGAAACGTCATTAATAAAAATCTTGCCTCCATCGGGCTCTAATATGCCCGCTATAAGCCTTAGCAGTGTTGACTTGCCCGAACCACTTGAACCTCTCAACAAAATACTACAGGTAGGGGTAATGGTCAATGAAACATCATCTATAATTTTTTTCTCTCTATCAGGTACTTGATAAGTGACATTTTGCAATTCTACTGTAAACCCCTCATTCTCTTTAAATGGTCTTTCACCTTCTTGAAGCTCAAGGTCTTTATCGACTACTTGGCCTAATTTTTCAAGTGAAGTCAACAAATCGTAAAAAGTTTCTAACCCAAGAATCAACTTTTCAACGGAGCTAATAACCAATAAAATGATGATTTCTGCCGCAACAAACTGACCAATATTCATCTCTTGATTCAATACCAAAAGACCACCTATCAGCAATAAGCCCGCGGTAACCAAAACCTTAAACCCGATCATTTGAATAAATTGAATGACGAGTATTTTAAAGTGACTTTCCCTTGCTTCTAGATAATTTGTGACCAGAGTATCATTTTTATCAATGGCATGTGATGTTTTACCCGAGAGTTTAAAACTTATGATAGAACGGGCCACCTCTTGGATCCAATGCGCAACTTTATACTTGTTCTTAGATTCGTCTAAGCTGGTCTCTAGCCCTTTTTGTGCCGTAAATTTAAATACAACATAAATTAAAAGCAGTAGTAAGATTCCATAAATAATAAAAAATGGATGGTAAAAAGAGAGCAGTAACAGTCCGAAAATAATCTGTAGTAGTGCCGCTGGGAAATCTATCAAAATTTTAGAAAGTCCTTTTTGGATCGTTAGCGTATCAAAAAAACGATTGGCAAGTTCTGGCGGATAATAATTGCGTAGCTCACTCATCTTAATTTTAGGAAAGCGGTATGCAAATTCAAATGAAGCCCTAGTGAATATCTTTTGCTGAACGTTCTCTATAATTCTTATCTGCATAAGTTGCAGTGCCCCTACAAAAGCGACCCCCAGCGTTACCAAAACCACCAAAACTATCCATGATGTACTTACCTGCGCCCCTTGTATCAAATTGATAATCGCCTGTATGCCTAACGGTAACGAAAGGTTTACAAGACCCGCAAAGATTGCATAGTAGAATACCTGAAAAACATCTTTTTTATCCAGTGAGAGAAGACCTATCAAACGTTGCCAAGAGGTCAAAATTGTTTTAGCCATGATTCGATTGGTTAAGTGTTTTAAAAACGAGATCGGAAATAAAATCTCTTGGGGTTTTTGAAGTATTGCAATTGGTCAGAGTTGGAAAATGCTCTTTTAAAAAGTGTTGGTGCAAAGTGCTTTCAAGAACAGTACTTGCCAAGCTAGAAGGATATTCATAAGTCGGTGCCACATTCTTTATCATATCTTCTAGCCTATTTACCATTCTCTTATAAATTGTGAAGTAGCCCTCTTTATTCTCTTCGTCTACTTCTTTGGTCAAAAAGGATTTAGAAGATTCGTTGACTACAATCTTGTTGAGCAGCACCTCATTGACATGTGAAAAAGAATTATCTTGTACTACGGTTTTACTAACAATATAAACTGCTCTTGCCAGCCTTTCTAAAGGATCTGAAATACTGTTGGTAGCAAAAACCAATTGATATTCCAACCAGCCCCAGTACCACGAAGTCAAGTAGACTAATAACTTGTGCTTGTTTTCAAAATAACGATAAATAGAACTCTCGTTAGAATCTATTTTTCTACCCAATTTCTTAAAGGTAAAGCTTTCAAAACCTATTTCGTCTATCATCAAGATACTATGTTCTACAATTCTTTTACCCAAATCGGAAGACTCAGGATCTTTCACATATATCTTATCGTTTATAGCAATTTTAACCGTTTGTAATAACCTTTCCATCTTAGTTTACTAATTGTTACAACAAATATAATAGCAATACTATCGATTTATGATAGTTTAACTTTCTTTTAACTATGCATTACTTTCTTTTATTGATATTGATACTATCTCTATTTAATTAAAGTGGGGCAATTTGAAATATTTTATCTTTTTTCTACTTGCCAAGATATCAGTCTTTGCCCAAAGAAGGGAATATGTAAAGTGTTTTGAACATTTTTCAGAGAGCAGAGGAAATTCTAAAACTGGCGAATATTAACGCTTCTGTACCAAGAGATTATACGGTTGCACGACAACCTCAACTCAAATTCTGGCTTAGGGCGAATATTCAATTATTATAGAACCAAAGTGGTAGTAGACCAAATGCAAAATTTACCAATGGAGATATGCAATTGGTTCTTAGAAGAGAGGACGGTCAGGAATTCTATGGTTTTAAGCAAACCATAAAGGCAGTTTTATCAAATAAGAATTCGCAACAAGAAGCATCGCGCTGAGCATTTGCAAAAATGACAATACGCTAAATTTTACTTAAACTACTATATACTTGAACCATGAGCAATCAAAAGGGTTTTAAGTATAAACTAAAAAAGTACAATCTTTTTAGTTCTGGTTCAAAAACAAACCCTGATGAGACCATAAAACTAGTTGAAGGACTATTTTCGTCACACGATGCCGCCGAAGTTTTACGCCCTTTGATTAACCACAAGATCAAGTTTCGTTCATTACAGCTACTAAGCATTACCCTACAATCAAGGCAAAACAACTAGTCACCAGAATTTGGGTATTCTTCAAACCACTTGAAACGTGTTTGAATGATGCTCTGCTTCTCTGCCATGATATATTCCGAAAAAGCTTGAGCAACCGGCGAAAATCTTTTAGAGGCCATCCAAGTTAAGTTCCAATTAGTTTTAATAGGCAAGCCTTTCATAGCATGAACTTGTAAATCCCCGGTTTTTATTACATTCTTAATTCCTATTAATGGCATTATAGAATAGCCCAACCCCGCCAAGACCGCTTGCTTGACCGCTTCATTCGAAGTTAATTCTATTTTTTTTGATACCTCTATCTGCCTCTTTTTAAGAAAATTCTCCATTGCCATTCTTGTTGCCGAACCATTCTCCCTAAAAATCAGTGGAGCCTTGTCCAAATTTTTTAACGTAGGCTTCTTTGGCGAACCTACCACATGTGGGCTCCCTACCAAGTAAAGGTGATTCTCCATCAGTTTTATGGTATCGACCTTCAAATGATCGGGCAATACAGAAACCAAAGCAAAATCTACAGCATTATTTTCTAGATGTTCTACTACCGAAGATTTATTGGTTACATCCATCACCAGCTCCACACCAGGGTGCAACTCCATAAAACCCGATAAAAAATAGGGCATTACGTATTTTCCGGTAGAAACCACAGAAATCTTTAAACGACCCGCTAGTTTTCCACCGTACTCCAAAGTCTTATAGTTCATGGCGTACACCTCGTTTAAAATACGCTCTACGGCCACAGCTATCTCTTTGCCAAATTGAGTAAGATAAAGCCGCCGACCGACCACTTCGGTCAAAGGGATGGGAAACTGATCTTGAAAATTTTTTAATTGAATTGAGACTGCCGGCTGGGTCAAATGCAGCTCCTCTGACGCCTTTGTAATACTCTGATTTTGAGATACTTTTTGAAAAATTCGCAGCTGGTTTAAAGTGTAATTCATAAACAATATTTATAAATATCATTATAAATATAAATAATTAATAATGAATTATTTGAAACAAATTTGTAAAAAATT
>CAYGUZ010000009.1:0-14755 GCA_964353215.1 uncultured Flavobacteriaceae bacterium | reverse complement strand
CTTTGATATGATATTACAGAATGCCGAAGGCGTAAAAAAACAGATCTATTTTGAAAATCCTGAAATAGATGCCAACAATGCTATTCTAGATGAGTTGGAGACCTTTGCTGATGCTATAAACACCAATACAGAGCCTATAGTTTCCCTTACCCAAGGTGCAAATGCCCTACGGGTTGCATTACAGGTCATAGAGGCTTTTAAAAATTAAAACTCCCGCATTAGCGGAAATAAATACAAACTATTTTTATGAATACAATAGCTGTTATAGGTGCTGGAACAATGGGGAACGGAATCGCCCATGTTTTTGCCCAAAATGGACTACAAGTACATCTAGTAGATATCTCTCAAGATTCGTTGGACAAAGGAATCACGACTATCACCAAAAATTTGGATAGAATGGTAGCAAAAGAACTGATATCAAACGATGACAAAGAAAATACACTTTCTAACATTACCACTTTTACCAAATTGAAAAGTGGAGTTACCGAAACTGACCTAGTTGTTGAAGCGGCCACTGAAAACCTGAATATCAAGCTTGATATTTTTAAACAACTTGATACCATATGTGACCCTAAAACAATTTTAGCGACCAATACCTCTTCGATCTCTATCACACAAATAGGAGCGGCGACCGAACGCCCCGATAAAGTAATCGGCATGCATTTCATGAATCCCGTGCCTATTATGAAACTGGTTGAAATCATTAGAGGTTATAGTACTTCCGATGAAGTCACAAATACCATTATGGAACTTTCTAGACAACTAGGCAAAACACCAACAAAAGTAAATGATTATCCAGGGTTCGTGGCCAATAGAATTTTAATGCCGATGCTCAACGAAGCCATTGAAACCTTATACAATGGCGTAGCGGGTGTTAATGAAATTGATACCGTAATGAAATTGGGTATGGCCCACCCCATGGGGCCTTTGCAATTAGCCGATTTTATAGGTTTAGATGTTTGCCTATCAATATTGAATGTACTGTATGACGGATTTAAAAACCCTAAATATGCACCTTGCCCCCTTCTTGTAAATATGGTGATGGCAGGTAAATTGGGCGTAAAGTCAGGGGAAGGTTTTTATGATTATTCAGAATCAAGAAAAGCAGAAAAGGTATCACCTCAATTTAGCTAGTGTAAATGGCTACGATAAAACCATTTAAAGCGATACGGCCGGCTAGGGATAAAGTGGCATTTGTAGCTTCTCGTTCGTATGAAGAATATCAAGAAGAAGAACTTCAGTCTATTTTAAAGTTCAATCCCTTCTCCTTTTTACACATTATTAATCCCGGATTTAAATTCGATAAATCAATTACGGGCAAAGAGCGTTTCAAACTTGTACAAAATAGATATTTGGAGTTTCTTGAGGATGCCATTTTTGAAAAAGACGAAGCTCCAAGTCTTTACCTTTATAAAATAACCAATGAAAATTTTAGCAGTCTAGGGCTATTTTGCGCCACAAGCGTTCAAGATTATAGGGATAACATTATCAAAAAACACGAAGATACCATTGAAAAAAGGGAAATCCTTTTTGCAGACTATCTTAAAACGGTTGGTTTCAATGCCGAACCTGTTTTAATGACCTATAAAGACGATAAAGTTATCGCCAGTATTTTAGAAAGAGAAGTGCAAAACGTTCCTGTCTATGATTTCACCACAACGGATAAAGTTCAGCATCAACTCTGGAAAATCTCTAAAAAAGGGACTATCTCGGCCATAGAAGATGCGTTTTATAAAATGGATTCGCTTTACATTGCTGACGGGCACCATCGTAGTGCTTCTTCAAGTCTCTTGGCTGAAGCTTCTAGCAAAGCAAACAAGAATCATTCGGGTAAGGAGTCCTATAATTTTTTTATGAGCTATTTGATTCCAGAGTCAGAGGTTAAAATCTATGAGTTCAACCGTATGGTCAAAGATTTAAATGGACTTTCAAAAGAAGAATTTTTGATTCGATTAGATACTTATTACCGCATCGAAAAAAGAGATGAAGGCATATACAAACCAAGAAAGAAACATCACTTTAGCATGTATTTAGACGGTGAGTTTTACTCCCTTTACCTGCGCAAAAAAGTATATCGATTTTCAGATGCTTTAAGCGAATTGGATACCCAAATTCTTTATAAAACTGTCTTAGAACCTGTATTGGGAATTTCAGACTTAAGAAATGACAAGCGAATCGCCTATGGTTATGGAAAATATAACCTCATTAAAATGAAAAATAATATTGACAATGGTGATTTTGCAGTAGGGTTTGGTTTGGTGCCCATTACGGTAAATGAAATAAAAGCGATAGCAGATAATGGTCTTGTCATGCCCCCAAAAAGCACCTATATAGAACCCAAATTACGAAGTGGTTTAGCAATTTACGAAATATAAAATCTTAGATGTCAATTACAAAAAACTTATATAAAATAAGAACTGCCATTCCAGACCAGGTGACCCTTGTTGCTGTCTCGAAAACAAAGCCTAATGAAGATTTGTTAGAAGCATATAATGCAGGTCAACGTGTTTTTGGCGAAAACAAAGTGCAAGAGATGACCCAAAAATGGGAGACACTACCAAAAGATATAGCTTGGCATATGATTGGCCATCTTCAACGCAATAAGGTGAAGTATATAGCGGAATTTGTTTCTCTTGTTCATGGCGTCGATAGTTTTAGACTACTTAAAGAAATCAACAAACAAGGTGCTAAATGCAATCGTACTATTGATTGTCTTCTACAGATGCATATAGCTGAGGAGGATTCCAAATTTGGTTTAGACGAAAAGGAGCTTTATGAAATAGTCGATTCCGAAGAATTTAAATCCATGGAAAATATTAAGATCAAAGGCTTAATGGGAATGGCGACTTTTACGGATGATACTGATCAAATCAGAAAAGAGTTCAAGTTTTTAAAAAAGACATTTGACAACTTAAAACAGCAACTTACCCATATAGATACCTTATCAATGGGCATGAGCGGCGACTATAAAATTGCCATTGAAGAAGGAAGCACCATGGTGCGTGTAGGAAGTAGTATCTTTGGAGCCAGAAATTATTCTTAACACAATTGCAAAGTTCATGTATGCCATTCTAGATATAGAAAGCACTGGCGGAAAGTATAATGAGGAAGGCATAATGGAGATTGCAATCCATCGTTTTGACGGTCATAAGGTTGTCGATAAATTTATTAGCCTTATTAATCCCGAGCGAGACATTCAACCCTTTGTGGTTAATCTTACCGGAATAAACACTAAAATGTTGATTACGGCCCCAAAATTTCACGAGGTTGCCAAACGCATTGTTGAAATAACCGAAGATGCCGTTCTTGTTGCACATAATGCGCAATTTGACTATCGCATCTTACGCACCGAATTCAGAAGGCTAGGCTATGATTTTCAGCGAAAAACATTGTGTACGGTAGATTTATCAAAAAAATTGATCCCCGAAGCGGAGTCACATAGCCTTGGAAAACTGGTGCGTTCTTTAGGTATTGCTGTTAGCGATAGACACCGGGCAAACGGCGATGCTTTGGCAACGCTTAAGCTTTTTAAATTACTCCTGAACAAAGATTCGAATAAAACCATTATCACAGAGGTAATACGAGAAGAGACTTTAGGAGAACTTTCCGCCAAACAGCTAGACCTTGTAGATATGCTTCCTTCAGAAACAGGGGTGTACTATATGCACGACAAGAACGGAGAAATACTTTTTATTGGGAAGTCAAAAAATATAAAAAAGAGAGTAAATCAACATTTCACCAATGTTGGTTCACTTGCCAGAAAACTTCAAAAAGAAACCAAGAAAGTTACCTTTGAAAAGACTGGCAGTGAACTTGTTGCCCTGCTCAAAGAGCATCATGAGATTAAAAAAAATAGTCCGACCTATAACGAAAAAAGAAGACGTAAGGGATTCTCACACGGCATTTATGCATTCGAAAACACCTCTGGCCTTGTATCATTAAAACCTGAAAGGGCCAATGGACAGGCCAAGCGCCTAGGTAGTTTCAATAGTATGCGGGCTACACAAAATTTTTTGGTCAAAGTATCTGAAGAATTTGAGTTGACCGAAATAGACGATACTACTGTAAAGCACAACAAAGTACTAGAGGCATTTGAAAAATACAGTATTGATAATAGAGACATTGTCGTTTTAGACAGAGGACGAGAACTTGGTGAAAAAAGTGCGATCCTAATTAAGAATGGTCGTCTGAACGGTATTGCATTCGTAGATTTAAATCACCAACTAAATAATATTCATATCTTAGAATCCATAATTACCCCTATGCAAGGTGATGAACATTCAACGTTCATCATAGAATCTTATTTACGAAGACGGAACCGAATAAAAATTATAGAACTAAACCAATAATCGTTGAAAGAACACAAAGTACAATCGGGGTGGCGCCATAGGCTCCATGAGGTAATTTATGAAGCTGACACCCCTGAAGGCAAATACTTTGATATTGTATTGTTCTTTCTAATTATTTTGAGTGTTTTACTTGTAATGCTTGAGAGTGTTGACGAGATAGACGCAAAATACCATAGTCTCTTAGCGACTTTTGAATGGATAATTACCATATTCTTTTCTTTTGAATATATCGCAAGAATTATAAGTATTAAAAAGCCATTTAAGTACATCTTTAGTTTTTATGGTATAATAGATTTTATATCGACCATACCGCTATATCTTTCTTATATTTTCGCTGGTTCACAAGTTTTATTGGCCGTCAGGGCTTTTAGACTATTACGTATATTTCGTATTCTAAAATTAGTTAAGTTTTTAGGGGAGGCTTCACAGCTTAATGCCGCCTTAAAGGCCAGTAGGGCCAAGATTGCTGTTTTCATCTATGTTGTTTTGATTCTTTCTGTAATTATGGGTACGATCATGTATCTTATAGAAAGTGACGAAGCAGGATTTACAAGCATTCCACGAAGTATTTATTGGACCATTGTTACTCTGACCACCGTAGGCTATGGTGATATTGCACCGCAAACCAATTTGGGCCAGTTCATTGCCACTATAATTATGATTCTAGGTTATGGTATTATAGCCGTACCCACTGGTATAGTTACAGTTGAGTTTTCAAAACATGGAAAAAAGAACAAAAACAACATGAGTGTCGTACACACGAATACGCAAGCATGCCCAACCTGTACCGCTGAAGGCCACAGAGATAATGCCAAGCATTGCTATAATTGCGGAGATGAATTATGAGTGCCAAACTATTGATAGCTGTTGTTGGACCAACAGCAATAGGAAAAACAAAACTAGCTATTGCCCTGGCACAGCATTATAATACAGAGATTTTATCGGCAGATTCCCGACAGTTTTATAAAGAAATGCGAATCGGAACTGCCGTACCGTCCTTCGAAGAACTAGAAAGCGTAACACATCATTTCATTCAGCATAAAAGTATTTTCGAGCCATATTCTGTTGGGGATTTTGAGCGGGATGCTTTAAAATGTTTGAATCAGCTGTTCCTTACAAAAGATGTAGTCGTTCTTGTAGGGGGAAGCGGACTTTATGTTGATGCTGTAGTCAAGGGGCTTGATGATTTTCCGCAAGTGCATCATGAAATACGTGAAGTTCTTAAAACCGACCTTGAGAACAAAGGAATAAAGTATTTACAAACGAAATTAGAGGAGTTAGATCCCCAGTACTATCAAAAAGTAGATTTAGAAAATCCCCATCGATTAATTCGTAGTCTTGAAATATGTATCGGTACAGGGAAACCATATTCCTCATTTTTAAAACAAAAGAAAAATGAACGCCATTTCAAAACAGCTTATATCGGTATTCTTGCTGAACGAGAGGTAATCTATGATAGAATCAATAGAAGGGTAGATTTAATGATGCAAGAAGGATTGCTAAAGGAAGCCGAATCATTGCATGCATACCAAAACCTTAACGCCTTGCAAACTGTTGGTTATAAAGAACTTTTCGATTTTATGGATGGTAAATATTCTTTAAAAAAAGCTATTGAAGAAATCAAAAAGAACACGAGAAGATTCGCAAAGCGCCAGCTTACATGGTATCGTAAAAATACAAGTATATTTTGGGTAGCTTTTGATGCGCAACAAAATGATTTTTTAGATAGTTTTAAAAAACATTTAAAAGCAGTATTTGATGCGTAAAACCATATTTTTTATCATGGGTGTCTCGGGAACAGGAAAGACGACGATCGGAAAACTCTTGGCAAAAGAAAACCATATACCCTTTTTTGATGGAGACGATTACCATCCAAAGGAAAATATAAAAAAAATGTCCTCTGGCAATGCCCTAAATGATGATGATAGGTTCGGTTGGTTGGCCAAACTTAATAAACTTGCCATAGAGAATAAAACACGAGGGGCGGTAATAGCCTGTTCCGCATTAAAGGAGAAGTATAGAAACCAATTACGCAATGGTATTGAGTCTGAAACGGTATTTGTATACTTAAACGGAACGTATTCGGAGGTAAAATCAAGACTTGAAAATCGGAAAGGGCACTTTATGCCTCTTGAACTTCTAAAATCTCAATTTGAGACCTTAGAACCTCCAACAAATCAAATTGTTGTGACCATAAGCAAACGACCAGAAGAAATTATAAAGGATATTTTAAATCAACTACAATGATAGAAACCAATTTGATTTTAGCTGTACTCACGGGCATTGCCATTCTCTTGTTTTTAATTCTAAGGTTAAAAATCAATGCATTTATAGCCTTGTTGGTTGGTAGTATAGTTGTTGGTCTAATAGCGGGCCTAGATGCTTCTCAGATTATAAAGACTATTCAAGAGGGAATGGGAAACACCCTCGGTTTTGTTGCGACCGTAGTTGGTTTAGGGGCAATGTTCGGAGCTATTCTTGAAGCTTCTGGTGGTGCAAAAACCATTGCGAATTTTATGATTTCGAAGTTCGGAATTAAAAACGCCCCTGCCGCGATGGTAGTTTCGGGATTTTTAATTGCCATTCCAGTATTTTTTGATGTCGCATTTATAATTTTAGTTCCGATGATTTATGCCTTACAGCGCAAAACAGGAAAGTCCTTATTGCTTTACGCTATTCCGCTTTTAGCGGGTTTGGCAATTACACATGCATTTATACCGCCCACTCCTGGTCCAATAGCGGTAGCTGACATTATAGGGGCTGAACTAGGTTGGGTTATCTTGGTAGGTTTTATAGTGGGCATACCCACGGCCTTGGTTAGTGGTTTACTTTTCGGAAAGCGCATTTCAAAAAAAATGTATGTTGAAGCGCCAAAAGAAGTCGTTAAAGATGAAAATGTAGCATTACCGAATATCGGATTAACACTGCTCATTATAGCCATACCAATTCTTTTAATTCTTCTTAATACGGTATTCGCCAGTGGTATTCTCGGTACGGCAAATAAAAGTGTTTTAAATTTTATAGCACTTATTGGGCATCCGTTTTCTGCACTTATCATTGCAAACTTTTTAGCTTGGTATTTTTTTGGTATCAGAAGAGGATACACGAGGGAGCAATTATTTAAAATTACAGGAAGGTCGCTGGCACCGGCAGGCACTATTATTCTCTTAACGGGTGCAGGGGGTGTTTTTAAACAGGTATTGACAAATACTGGGGCCGGAGAACTCTTGGCTACTTCATTGAGCAATGTAGGTTTTCCGATTTTGGCATTTGCCTTCGTTAGTGCAGCGATTGTTAGAATAATACAGGGGTCTTCGACGGTAGCAATGATAACAGCTGCGGGATTGGTATCCCCTTTATTGATAAACGCAGATTTAAATTCTATTCAGTCTGCATGTATGGTAATTGCCATTGCTTCCGGGGCAAGTATATTCTCTCATGTAAATGATAGTGGTTTTTGGCTTGTTGGCCAATACCTGGGAATCTCTGAAAAACAAACCTTTAAGTCTTGGACGATGATGACTACAATTTTAGCTGTGACGGGAATGGCGGCCGTTTCGCTTCTTTACATGATTGTATAAAAAAACCGCCAAAAGGCGGTTTCTCTTTATTTCAACTTAAAATCCTGTTTTATTCTCCTTCCACTTTTACCACTAAGCGGAATCCTTCACCGTGAATATTCAAAATCTCAACGACATCGTCACGTTTTAAGTATTTACGAAGCTTGGCGATATAAACATCCATACTCCTAGACGTAAAGTAGTTATCGTCTCTCCATATTTTAGTCAAGGCCAATTCTCTAGGCATCAAATCGTTTTCATGCAAAGCTAAGAGTCGTAATAACTCATTCTCTTTAGGTGAGAGCTTAATGGGCTCTTCTTCTTTGTATTTAAGAAAACGAAGTTTAGAATTCAAATGAAAGTTTCCGATTTTAAATTCGAACTGCTTGCTGTCTGCCAAGGTATTAGAGGCTTTTCGCTGAAGTATTGCTTTAAGTTTCATCAATAATACCTCAGAGTCGAATGGTTTATTCAAATAATCGTCTGCGCCCGCTTTATATCCTTTAAGAACATCCTCTTTCATTGTTTTAGCGGTCAGAAATACTATAGGTACATTTTCATTCTTTTCTCGAATCTCCTTAGCTAGTGTAAAACCATCTTTATAAGGCATCATAACATCTAAAATACAGACATCATAATTATCTTTCTTGAATTTTTCAAAACCTTCCATTCCGTTTTTTGCAAGAACAACATCAAAATCATTCATCTGCAAATAATCTTTCAAAACGATTCCAAAGTTTGGATCGTCTTCCACCAAAAGTATTTTCTTGTTTTCCGTTTCCATATTTTTTTTAAATTAAAGGTAGTTTAATATAAAAAGTGCTTCCTTTTCCTTTTTCACTCTCAACATAAACCTCACCTTGGTGATCATCAATTATTTTCTTCACATATGCCAGGCCTAAACCATGCCCCTTTACATTGTGTATGTTACCTGTGTGTTCTCTATAGAACTTTTCAAAAACTTTTTTTAACACGACCTTACTCATACCTGAACCTTGGTCTTGTACTTTTATTATAATGCTATTTTTCGCCTTTTCCGTAAAGACATCTATTTTTGGTGCTTCTGGAGAATATTTAACCGCATTGTCCAATATATTGACAATTACATTGGTAAAATGCATTTCATTTGCCAATACATCAGATCTTTCTGCCTTTAAATGCGTTTTAACATAACCACCCCTATCTTCAACAATCAATTCTACATGGGCTATGGCATCATTTATTATGTCGTGGGCATCTACCCTATCTTTACTAATATCCAATTGATTTTTTTCAAGTTTGGATATGCGTAATACATTTTCTACCTGGGCATGCATTCTTTTATTCTCATCTCTAATCATACCAAGATACCTCAGTACTTTTTCTTTATCATCGATCGACTTTGGGTTTCTTATCGCCTCAACAGCCAAGTTGATCGTAGCGATAGGTGTTTTAAACTCATGTGTCATATTATTGATAAAATCAGATTTTATTTCTGATATCTGCTTTTGCTGTATCAATTGATAAATGGCGCTTGAATAGGCAATTATGATTACCAAAACAAAAATCAATGACAACACGGCCATGGTCATAATGCTACCCATTAAGAATTTCTTTTTATTCGGAAAAGAAATCAATAATGCAAAATCAGTTACCCCTTCACTATCTCTAAAAATAGGTGTATCGTAAATAGCCGTATTCTTAAATTTAAATTTCTTAGACTTTACTTTAGTGGGAAAACCACTACTGTACACCCCATATTCAAAATCAATATCAATACCTCTATTTTCAAGCTCTCTGTTTAATAAAAGTTCGATTTCTTGCTTAGAGACCCTATCATGTATTGGTACTTTTTTAGCCCGCTCCCTAAAAACATCATCAAAGGCAGCTTTCTCCATTTGGGTAAGTCCCCCTATTTTTTCCATTTTTTGGATTGGTGTCAAGGCATATCTTTTGCCGTCCAGACCAAATTCTTCTTTAAGGACTGTTGTTGTTCTTTTACTCGATAAATTTATTATCGAGGTCGAGTCACTATCTCCAGAATTGTCAAAGAACATTGAAGAGGTGCCATAATCTTCTTCTAAAATTCCATGAGAATAAAATCTAAGCTCATCAGAATTTAGATCGCGGTCAACAAAAAAAATGCTTTTATACTGCGACGAACGAGGCACCTTGGCGCTATCAACGTAGGTTGCTACTCTATCATTATAATCTCTTCTCTCCCTGCTTTCTACTCTATCCGCAACCTTATCTAAAACATCTTCAACCGCATTCGAAAATTGCTCTTCCTTATCTTCAACAGACTGCTTGATCCAATAGACCTGAACAGAGATGATTCCAATAAGCGAGAGGCTCATTAAGATGACGAGAACAACGAAACGCTTCTTGTTCATTATGGTAAAATTAGAAATTTAACATTTAGACCATTTCCCGTTTAACCTAACCTTAACAAAAATGTTAAAATTCTACGGTTAATTGGCTTCCGCCAGTAGTTGGTCGTGAATTTGTTTTATAATTTCAGAGGTCTTTTTTAAATCAATATTTTCAACAAGATAATCGGCCATTCCGCTTTTTTTTTCATCGGTCAATTGATTGTGTATTCTATTTAAAACGGCACTTTCATCCACCTTATCCCTATCCATTACCCTTGCTATTCGAACAGATACAGGAGCAGTAACCAATATTATTTTATCGTAATTATCTTGAGCCTTATTCTCAAAAATAAGCGCCGTTTCTTGTACTACGTAAGGGGCATCTTGTTCTGCATGCCAATCTTTAAAATGCTTTTTTACCCTAGGATGAACTATTGCATTAAGTTGAGATAATAGATCGTCATCTTTGAAAACCTTACTTGAAATGTAATCGCGATTTAAAACTTTTGCCCTGTAAGCTTTTTTTCCTAATAGTTTGATTATGGAATCCCTTATGGGTTTCGAAGTATTCATGAGGTTTTTGGCCTCTTTATCAGAATCATAAACCGGAACTCCCAATTCTTTAAAAAGTTTGGCTATCGTACTTTTTCCACTTCCAATACCTCCTGTTAAACCTACAATCATAGTTTTTCTAAAACAAATTCAACTTTACCGGTCAATAATTGTACCGAATAGATGTTCGCAGGTGTTCGCTTAAGCTGAACGTTTAGGTATTTTGATTCTTTATTTAATAAAGAATTGTAATCGACGACTACCTCAAAGTCAGAAATTTTCATGGCTTTTAAGCTCTCTAAACTTGCCTTGCATACCAGTTCTATTTTATTTGGAAAGGTTTTAATTCGATAGCCCTCTGGGATATTAATCGAACTTAAAGGAAGTTCGAAGGCTCTTTCAGAAAATTCTACAATCTTACCTGAAACCTCAACAACTTCTTGAAGTAATATGGTATTATCGGTAGCCTCAGGCTTTATCAACAGTAGTTTTTCTGAAAAATCATTTGACAATCCTGTTAAAACCAATGGGGCGGTAAAAACCTCATTTATTTTAGCAATTTCTTTAGCAGGACCTTTAATGGAAACCGTTTTAGGCTCTAAAATTAATCCTCCATCCAAAATATGGTTTGAAGCTACATCAATAGTGATATTCGGGTTTATAGCCACTTCTTTTATCGCTACCTTATACAGATCAATGAAAAAAGTATCTTTTTCAAGTTCTAGTAAAGATACGGTGTTCGAAAGCTGGCTTTCAAACTGCACTTTTAATTCCGTGTCCGTTAAAAAGTAATCATTGTCTTCATTGTTCACTTCTTGCAGGTTAACTCTAATTTTTCCCTTGGTAATGCCATATCCCAAAAACTGAAATCCGCTCGCCCTAATTTTAGCGACTACATAATCAGTTTCCTTTGTATTTAATAAAAGTGAGTCTGGAAATTTTGTATACACCAATTCGAAATTTGCACGGGACTCGTACGACTCGGATAACTTGCTAATACTCCAGGCTAAAGTAGAACATGCCAAAAACAAAAGGAATATTTTCACCTTTCTCTGATTCAGACCACCAAGGATTTTTTTTAGCACAACTCTATTGTTTCTTAAAGAATAGCTTTGGAAATAATTCCTCAGCCGGTTTAGTGTTAAAGTTAAGCAAGAAGGTCGACTTTAAAAAACCCCAACCATAACCAAAAAACTGTATTAGAGTCGCAAAAATTGAAAGTAATGCAATTGCCAAATTGCGATTCTTTAAAAGAGAATCTATAAAAATTAAAACGAAATAGATACTATAACACCATAAAGGCCATGAAAACGAAATGGTGTAAAGTATAACTGAAAACAACAATCCTAGACTAAAAAAAGTTGGAAACCAATAGGTCAACTTAGCAGTGCCTGGATGCCATTTATTTAGAATCGGTCGAACCATTCCGAACTTATGAACTTGTTTATAAAACTTGCTCCAGTCTATTCTTCTTTTATGGTATACGAACGCATCTGGGAACAATCGAGTGTTGTACCCTGCTTTCCATATTCTAAAGGTCAGATCCGGGTCTTCCCCTGGGTGTATATTCCCAAATCCTTTAGTTGCCTCGAAAGCGTCTTTAGAAATACCCATGTTAAAACTACGCGGTTGAAACTTATCCAAAGCTTTTTTGTTACCGCGAATACCACCAGTAGTAAACAATGAGGTCATTACGTAATTTATTGCCTTCTGAACTAATGAAAATGACTCATGCGCGGCATCTGGCCCACCGTAACAATGCACAAATTCATCTTCGAGCTCTCTCGTTGCTTCTTTTAAATACTGTGGAGGAATAATACAATCTGAATCTAAAACAATAAAATAATTGCCTTTTGCATGTCGCATACCGTAATTTCTAGAATCTCCAGGGCCGGTATTATTCTTTTCATAATATGAAATCTGAAGCTGCTCTTTAAAGCCCTCCACAACACTGGCAGAACTTAATGCAGAACCATCTTCAATTATGACAACTTCGAAAGAGCGGTCAAAATCTTGCTTTGAAAGGCTCTGCAGTAATTCTTGAACCTCCTCAGGTCTATTGTAAACAGGAATGATGAATGAAAAACTTAAATCAAGCATACGTATATAAATACGAAAGCCATCCTATTCTGGATGGCTTTCAAAAAAATTAAATCGTATTATTCAGTGAACTCATCAATAACTTCTTGACTAACGCCAGTGTTAGAGAAACCACCATCATGAAATAAGTTCTGCATGGTCACCTTTTTGGTTAAATCAGAGAATAAAGAAATAGTATAATCTGCACAATCGCCAGCAGTGGCATTACCTAGAGGGGACATTTTTTCGGCATAACTGATAAAGCCATCAAAGCCTTTAACACCTTGCCCAGCAGTTGTTGGTGTTGGCGATTGAGAAATGGTATTTACGCGCACCTTTTTCTCTTTACCAAAAAAGTATCCGAAACTACGTGCCACAGACTCTAAATAAGCCTTGTTGTCAGCCATATCATTATAGTCAGGAAAAGTACGTTGCGCCGCCATATAGGTCAAGGCCACTATACTGCCCCATTCATTCATGGCATCTGCTTTGTAGAGTGATTGCATTACTTTATGAAATGAAAGTGCAGAAACATCCCAACCCTTAGTTGTAAAATCATATTTTTCATCTGTATAAGCACGTCCTTTTCTAACGTTGACAGACATACCAATAGAATGTAAAACAAAATCTAGCTTACCCCCTAAAATTTCGACCGATTTCGAGACCAAATTTTCTAAATCTTCTTCATTGGTGGCATCAGCCGGAATAATTTCTGAGCCCGTTTTTTCCGCCAAAGCTTTTATTTGGCCCATTCGCATAGCGATTGGCGCATTGGTCAAAACAAAAGTACCTCCTTCTTCATGAACTCGTTCTGCGGTTTTCCACGCAATAGAATTTTCATCTAACGCTCCAAAAATGATTCCTCTTTTTCCTTTTAACAAATTATACCCCATGTATTTTTATTGTTGGTTTAGGCGGCAAAGATAACAATTTGGGTATTGATTTAATAGCTGTGCGAAACCAAATAACGGTTATACTAACTATTAGACTCCAACAACTCCCTGGCATGGGCGATGGCAGAACTAGAAAGAGATTTTCCTCCAAGCATTTCGGCCAGCTCACTTACACGCTCTTCTTGGCTTAACCGTTTCATATGCGTTGTAGTGCTAGCATCACCTTCTTCTTTAAAAACTTTAAATTGATGTACTCCTTTAGAAGCCACTTGAGGAAGATGAGTAATAGAGAATACCTGCATATTTGAACTCATTTCTTGCATGATTTCGCCCATTTTATTGGAAATTTCTCCAGAAACTCCAGTATCAATTTCATCGAACATCAAAGTGGGTAAATGTTCATATTCTGCCAAAATTGATTTTATGGTCAACATTATTCGAGAAAGTTCACCGCCGGAAGCTACCTTCTTTAATTCACCATAGGTACTACCCTTATTTGCGGAAAAAAGAAAGGTAAGCTCATCTTTACCATTTGACTTGAAATTTTCAGCTGGTGTTATAGCAATTTTAAAGGTTGCCGAGGCCATACCCAAAGCCGCTAGCCTTTCTTGAAGCAATGATTTTAACTTTGGAATAATTGCATTACGCCTTTCACCAATTTCTTTGGCAATTGCATTTAAAGTGCTTTCACTTTCTGAAACAGCATTTTGCTTTTCTCTAATTCTCGACTCGATATTAACAGATGCATCGACTTTAACTTCTAAATCTTCTCTTATTCTTACTAACTCTTCTACAGATGCAACCTGATGTTTTTTAAACAAGTTATGTAATAACTGCAACTGGTTATTTACTTCTTCTAAGCGCGTGGGGTTAGCTTCTAGCGTCTCTTGATGCACTTCTAACTCACTGACAATATCTGCAACTTCAATGGCAATTGATTGCACCCTTTCGTTTAACTGCTCAAACTGTTC